>CAYVBV010000050.1:0-13325 GCA_964449745.1 uncultured Polynucleobacter sp.
TAGGACTTTACAATGGATGAATGATAGAAAGTATGACCGGTTTTGGTAGTGCCTCCAGACAATTTGATCTGGGTGGCGGAGTCTATGCAACTGTAGCGGTTGAATGCCGTTCAGTAAATAGTCGTTTCCTAGATTTGAACATACGTTCGCCTGAAGAGTGTCGTTCAGCAGAAATGCCCCTGCGTGAAATGGTCACTAAGTTGCTCGGACGAGGTAAGGTTGAGTTCCGTATCAACGTTCATCGTGAGACTCAGTTGAGCTCTCACGCCAATGAACTTTTGAACCCAGAAGGCTTAAAAAGTCTCAAAGCACTTGAATCGGCTGTTTTAAAAGAAATGCCCAATGCAGGCAATTTGCGCATGGGAGAGATTTTGCGTTGGCCTGGGGTCATCAATGAAAAAAATGCCGATGACGAGTTGTGGCGTAAGTTAACGCTTGAAGCCGCAGGCGAGGCCTTGGCTGCCTTGAAAGAAAGTCGTCGCAGCGAGGGTCAAGCCTTGCATCATGTTCTGATGGAGAGGGTTCATGGTATTCGAGCGATTGTTCAGCAATTGGAACCCCTGATCCCGCAAGTGATTGCAGCCCATCAAGCCAAGTTAACCGAGAGATTGACCGAAATTTTGACAGGAATCGATGCTCAAGGCCAAGCAGTCAATAAAAATGATGTCTCCGAAAGAATTCGTCAAGAAGTGGTTCTGTATGGTGTGCGCATTGATGTGGCCGAAGAACTCAGTCGTTTAAAGGCGCATTTGGACGCAGTAGAAGCGGCTTTAAAGAAGGGTGGACCTGTTGGTAAGCGTTTGGACTTCTTGATGCAAGAGCTCAATCGAGAGGCCAATACCTTGGGATCAAAGTCAGTTTCGCAAGACAGTAGCAATGCCTCCATTGAAATGAAATTATTGATTGAGCAAATGCGTGAGCAAGTTCAAAATCTTGAATAGTGATTGAAACTTTTTGCCTTTTTGAAGGAACTGTTTAATGGCCTATACCGGAAGCATGTTGATGATTGTGGCGCCATCGGGCGCAGGTAAGTCATCTTTGGTGAATGCGCTTTTAGAAAAAGACAAAGGCATTGGTTTATCCATTTCTTTCACGACCCGCGCTCCTCGCCCAGGTGAGGTTAATGGTCGTGAGTACAATTTTTTGTCAGAGGAAGAATTTTTGGCTCGTCAGAAGGCGGGAGATTTCTTGGAGTGGGCTCAGGTTCATGGTAACTACTATGGAACCTCCAAATCTTGGATTGAATCTCAAATGCAAAATGGCCAAGATGTCATTTTGGAAATTGATTGGCAGGGGGCTCGCCAGATTCAAAAATTAATTCCAAGTGCCATTTGGATTTTTATCTTGCCACCTTCTATTGATGCACTCGAAGACCGCTTGCGCAAAAGAGCGCAGGATGATGAGGCGACCATTCAAAAACGTGTGACGGCTGCCAAAGATGAATTGACGCATGTGGCTGAGGCCAATTATCTCGTGATTAATGACAATTTTGACCAGGCTTTACAAGACTTAACTCAGTTGGTTTTGGCCAGTCGCTTGCGCTCGCAAACTCAATTGGCTAGACATCATCAATTGGCAAAACAGTTGGGTGCATTGAGTTCTGGAAACTGAACTTTCTGCCACTTTTTCACAAGTGCGTTATCCTTTAGGTATTCCTAGTACTTTTTGAGTTAAACACATGGCACGTATTACTGTAGAAGACTGTTTAAAAACGATTCCTAATCGATTTGAATTGGTGTTGGCCGCAACTTATCGCGCCCGTCAATTAGCGCAGGGTCATGCTCCGCGTGTGAACGCCAAAGATAAGCCCACCGTCATTGCTTTGCGTGAAGTGGCTGCAGGCGTTACAGATCGAGACATGTTGGTTAAAGTACCTCTATAAGAGGTGAGACGGTGGCGTCAAACTCAGATGCTCAGAGCATCCTAGCCGCCATCCTGGAGCAGTCAAGCCGGCACTTATTCGGACCCACGTCCCAGCCGGCTCAACCCCCCAAACCCCAAGTCATTTCAATTGCGGGTTTAACCGAAAAAATATCCCACTTAAAGCCCAATGAAATTGCTTTGATTAAAAAAGCATTTCAGTATGCGGATTCTGCTCATTTGGGCCAATACCGTCAAAGCGGTGAACCCTATATCACCCATCCATTGGCAGTGGCTGAGTTGTGTGCCGATTGGCGTTTAGATGCACCATCCATCATGGCAGCGTTACTGCATGATGTGATTGAAGATACCGGGAGCAGTCGTCAGGAGTTGGTTGAGATCTTTGGTGCAAAAGTCGCCGAGTTAGTCGAAGGTCTCACCAAATTAGACAAACTAGAGTTCCAAAGTCAGGCTGAAGCCCAAGCAGAAAGTTTCAGAAAAATGTTCATGGCCATGGCCAGGGATGTTCGCGTGATTTTGGTCAAATTGGCTGATCGCTTACACAATATGCGCACCCTCGATGCCACTGCTTTGGCCAAGCGCAAACGGGTTGCCCGTGAAACTGCAGAAATCTATGCCCCGATTGCACATCGTTTGGGTTTGAACTTGGTGTATCGCGAGTTGCAAGATTTGAGTTTTAGGCATTCTTCGCCATTTCGCTATGCCACGCTGGATAAAGCAATTAAAAAAGCCCGAGGCAATCGCAAAGAGATGGTGGCTAAGATCTTAGATGCTGCGCGCATGGCGCTCTCAAAGGCTGCCCTTGAGGCTGATTTGCGTGGTCGAGAGAAAACGCTGTACAGCATTTATATGAAGATGCGTCAAAAGCATTTGAGTTTTTCACAGGTGCTAGATGTCTATGCTTTCCGTGTGACCGTCAAAACCATTGATGAGTGTTATCGCACTTTAGGTATTTTGCATGCTCTTTATAAACCCATGCCAGGCAAATTCAAGGATTACATTGCAATTCCTAAGCTCAATGGTTATCAATCTTTGCACACCACTCTGGTGGGGCCTTTTGGTATGCCTGTGGAGTTTCAGATTCGTACGGAAGACATGCACCATGTGGCTGAAGAAGGGGTGGCTGCGCATTGGGCTTACAAAGAAGGTGATGATCATCTCACTGATATGCAAAGTAGAGCGCATCAATGGTTGCAGTCATTGATTGATATTCAAGATAACAGTGGTGACTCTCAAGAGTTTTTAGAGCACGTCAAAATCGACCTATTCCCTGACGCTGTTTATGTGTTTACCCCTAAGGGGCAAATCAGAGCATTGCCGCGAGGAGCGACTGCTCTGGATTTTGCATATGCAGTTCACAGTGATTTGGGCAATGAGTGCATGGGTGCCAAAATCAATGGAGTGCAATTGCCTTTGCGCACTGAGTTAAAGAATGGGGACATCGTTGAAATCAGTTCGGCACCTCACTCTCAGCCTAATCCTGTTTGGTTGACCTTTGTAAAAACAGGCAAGGCTCGCGCTGCAATTCGTCATTACCTTAAAACGCGCAGGTATTCAGAAGCCATTCAGTTGGGTGAGCGTTTGCTTTCTCAAGCTTTACGTCAGCAAGGTGGCGATGCTGCATTGTTGACCGATGAAGTATGGGAGAAGTTATTGCATTGGACGGGTAGTAAGGGGCGTGAGGAGTTGTGTGCAGATATGGCCATGGGCCACCGAGTACCTGCGGTAATTGCTAAACGAATTGAATTGATTGTGCGTGAGAGTAAAGGTCAATCTGAGCAGATGCGCCTTGATTCCTCTGATTGGGAGAACTCTAGCAACGATATACCTGAGCATCGTCAAGCCATCATGATTGATGGTTCAGGTGGTGAGTCGGTGATATTCCCCAATTGCTGCCACCCAATTCCTGGCGATGAAATCATGGGTTATTTAGGTAAGGGTGAGGGTTTGCAAATCCATACTCACGATTGTCGCCAAGCACAACGCTTACATCACCGTGATCCAGATCATTGGGTGGATGTGATTTGGGCTGAGGACATGAAGCGTAACTTTGATGTCGCTATTCGTGTGGATGTTAAAAATGGCAAAGGCGTATTGGCAAAAATTGCGGGGACTCTCACCTCTGCCGATGCCAACATTGCTCATGTGGCTATGGATGATCGTTTTACAGAATCAGCTGTTGGAATGCGTTTTGTGATTCAAGTTGAAAGTCGTTACCACTTGGCAAAAGTCATGCGTCGCTTAAGGCAAAATCAAGATGTTCTTAGGATCACTCGAGTTTTTGGTAAGTAACTTTTAGTATTTCTATTTCTTTAGAACCTTCTGGGGTTCTCAGTTTGACGGTATCACCTTCCCGAGCTTTGATGAGTGCTTTTGCAATTGGAGAGATCCAGCTGACATAATTCTTCTCCATGTTGACTTCATCGACGCCTACAATCGCTATCGTCGTTTCTTCCCCTGATTCATCGGCGTATAAGACGGTGGCTCCAAAAAAAACTTGATCAGTTTCTTCTCGTGTTTCAGGGTCAACAACCAAGGCATCTTCTAAGCGCTTGGTCAAAAAGTGAATGCGCCGATCAATTTCTCGCAAACGTTTTTTGCCGTACTGATAATCACCATTTTCAGAACGGTCGCCATTCGATGCTGCCCATGAAACAATCTGTACGATCTCAGGTCTTTCAACATCAAGCAGATGTAAAAGTTCGTCTTTCATGCGCTGATGACCAGCAGGAGTTATGTAGTTTTTGATTTCCATGGCATAATGTCGGTCTTAATGCGGCTGTAGCTCAGTTGGATAGAGTACTTGGCTACGAACCAAGGGGTCGTGGGTTCAATTCCTGCCAGCCGCACCAAACAGAAGGGCCTAGTTTATTACTAGGCCCTTTTTCATTCAAGTCAGAGGTTTCTAAAGCGGTTTTAAGCATTGCAATCAGGCGCGCCGCTGGTCATTCAAAAAGCTTCTTTTTTCTCTTTCGTAAGTCTTGGTAAGGTTCAGATATTTAATCAGTTTTTTCTTTGAATAGAAAACCTTCTGTGTTTAAATACCTTCAAAATAAACATAAAAAATTAAAGAAATATCTGGTGATGTTGAAAACAGAAAATCAGGTTGATTGGCAACTTGATTGCTGGGAGTGGAATTAAAAAAGCTTGAAGAGGTTCGATTTGTTGCGTTTTGTTTTGATGTTTTTCCTGTCGGTTTTTGGGGGAATGGGTGCTGTCAATGCCCAAGGCTATTCTCAAAAAAACATCCGCTTGATTGTGCCCTTTGCACCTGGCGGTAGCACTGACATCATCGCAAGAGCAATTGCTGAGCCTTTAGGGAAAATTCTGGGTCAAAGTGTGACGGTGGAAAACAAAGCCGGTGGAGGCGGTTCCATTGGTGCCTTAGATATTATTCGGGCACCAAAGGATGGTCAGGTGATTGGAATGGCCACGGTATCGACCACAGCATCCAATCCAGCGATTAATAAAAAAATTGGATACGACCCCATCAGAGATTTTCAAGCCATTACTAATATTGCCGCTACGCCCAATGTCATCGCTGTTCACCCTCAATTTCCTGCAAAAGATTACAAATCATTCATTGAATTAATCAAAAGGCATCCTGGTAAGTATGCTTATTCAAGCTCGGGCGCAGGCGGTATTGGGCATTTGCAAACAGAGTTATTTAAAAGCTTGACGGGGGCTTCCATTATTCATAGTCCGTATCGTGGTGCGGGCCCTGCTCTGGCGGATACTGTCTCAGGTAAGGTACCGATTATTTTTGATAATTTACCTTCTGCTTTTCCATTTATTCGTGATGGAAAATTAATTCCGATTGTGGTCGCTGCGCCAAAACGTTTGGTCAGTATGCCCAATGTGCCAACATTTGCTGAGGTGGGATTGATGCCAGTCAATCGCATGGCTTACTATGGCTTGATTGGACCTGCTGGCATGTCCAAAGAAGCTCTTGAAAGAATTTATCGCGGTGTTCAAAAGGTTCTACAAGATCCAGTTGTCAGAAAGCGAATTGAGGAAACTGGAGCCATGATTGTGGGGAATACGCCTGAACAATTTGCGGCTGAAATCAAGGCTGAATTTGAGGTTTACAAAGGTGTGGTCACCAAGCAGGGGCTCACACTCCATTAAGTCGATTCTTATTAGACTGATTCCCTAAAGCGTCAAGGGAAATTGCTCCCATACGCATTCACCCAACAAGCACTATCCTAGTGTTTTGTACTTAATTGTTTATGTTCATGGCGATATCTTTACCGCGTTCTTTTCGGTCCTCTGAATTTGCTTGGTTACTGGCTGCTTTAGTGATTTCAGTGGCTTCATTAAGCAGTGTGGCTTATTTGGCTGACCGCATGCAGCGTGCTTTTGAACGCGATGCCAAACAATTGATCGCGGCGGATGCTTTGATTCAAAGCGATCAGCCATTACCGGCTCTTTTTGAGCAAGAAGCTACCCAGAGAAACATTTCAACCGCCAGCACGATTGTGTTTCCAACGATGTCGTCTGTGGGTGCTGAGGCCAGATTGGTGGCTTTAAAAGCAGTGACTGATAGCTATCCTTTGAGAGGATATCTAAAAATCAGCAATCAACTTCAATCCATCGGTGGTGAAAAAACCACAAGAATTCCTTCTCCTGGTTCTGTGTGGGTTGATCCAGCTCTATTACCAAGTTTAAAAGCCAATATTAGCGATTGGATTACTCTTGGGCAATCTAAGTTCAAGATTGAAGCAGTCTTGACTCAAGAGTTGGACAAAGGTGCAGGTTTTCTTAATTTTGCGCCACGCATCATGATGCGCCAAGATGAGCTAAACCAAACTCAATTGATTGGCTTTGGCAGTCGAGTCACCTACCGATTCTTGGTGGCAGGCGAAGATAAGCAAGTGGCAGCCTATTTGGATTGGGCGCAAGCTCAAATTGATGAGAGGCAATTGCGCGGTGTCAAAGTGGAGGGGGTTGATAATAGTCAACCATTAATGCGTGCCACTTTAGATCGCGCAGAAAAGTTTTTATCTTTGGTGGCTATTCTTACAGCCATGGTGGCTGCTGTCGCTATGGCTTTGGCGGCTAAACGATATACCAGTCAGCAAGCCAATCCTGTGGCGATATGGAAGTGCTTGGGGGCCAGTCGACGTCAGGTACTTTTAGAACATTTCAAGGCCAGTCTCTTGATTGCATTCGCTGGCGGCGCTTGTGGAGCTCTTCTTGGGTGGTTGGGTCACCAAGGCTTACTCTATTTTTTGGGCGATTTATTGGTGGCTGATTTACCTTCTGCTTCGCTGTGGCCTTTGATTTGGTCTCTATTGATTGCCATTGTTTTATTGATGGGGTTTGTGTGGCCCCCTTTATTGGCGCTCAGTGATGTGTCACCTCTTAAAGTGATTCGAAGAGATGTGATGGCTCGTCATCCTGCGGCATGGTTATTGATGCTATTTGGTTTGTGCAGCTTTTTTATACTTTTATTGAGCGTTGCAAAAAGTATTCCACTCGCTGTTTTTACTTTGGGTGGTTTTACCTTGGCTGCTGGGGTATTCATTTTTGCATCTTGGGGCTTGGTGAAGTTAAGTGCTGGTATGGCTGAGCATACATGGCTGGGTCGACAGGTTGTGCAACGTTTTGTTTGGCAGTCCTTGTCTCGTCGCTCATTGTTTACAGGCTTACAAATTGCTTCCTTAGCCATTGCGATCATGGCTTTATTGCTCTTGGCGGTCATTAGGCAAGATTTATTAATTGCATGGAAAGGAAGCTCGCCACCAGATGCCCCCAACCGCTTTTTGATTAATATTCAGCCCGAGCAGAAAGATCTCGTCAATCAAAATCTCAAAAATGCAGGTGTTGATCGAGTTGTTCTTTATCCCATGGTGCGTGGGCGCTTAACGCACATCAATGATCAAGTGGTGATGCCCAATCAGTTTTCAGACAGTCGTGCGCAACGTTTGGTAGACCGAGAATTCAATCTCTCATACTCAGCGGTATTGCCAGAGAAAAATAAAATTAGCTCTGGTCGATGGCATGGTGATACTCAGCAAGCCGAGGTTTCTATTGAAAAAGGCCTTGCAAAAACGCTCGCCTTAAATCTTGGTGACTCACTGGTATTTGATATTGCTGGCATTCCGGTGAAAGCCAAGATTAGCTCGGTCCGAGAATTGGATTGGGGCAGCATGCGCGTCAATTTTTTTGCAATCTTGCCGCCGCACCTCTTGGCTGAGATGCCACAAACTTGGATCACAGCTTATCAACAAAAACCATTACAGGCCAACGTGATGCCTATTGATATTGCCTTGGTTGCTAAATTTCCAAACATTACTGTGGTTGATATTGAGTCTGCTTTGAATCAAGTGCAAGATGTTTTGGATAAATTATCTGCTGCGGTTGAACTTTTATTTGGTTTTACCGTGATTGCCGGTATTTTGGTCTTGGGGGCTGCCTTGGCCTCTACTCAAGATGAGCGTCTCAAGGATGCAGCATTACTAAAAACTTTGGGAGCAAGTCAAAAACAGATTGGCAGAGCTTTTTATACTGAGTTGACCGTGATTGGATTCATTTCAGGCTTCCTGGCCTCCATTGGCGCCATCGGAGTGGGATGGGCTTTGGCTGAGTACGTTTTTGAATTTAATTTGCCCATTCCTTGGGTGGTCATACTTTATGGTGTGGTCTTTGGAGTCGTGGCTTGCGTGTTGGGTGGTTTGTACTTGCAAAGAAAAATTGCTCACGCCTCAGCATCCGATGTTTTAAGAGCTGTTTAAAAAGAATAAACTAAGCAAATGTCCGAACAGCAAAAAACCCAACAAACCACATATGAGCTCATTGGTGGCGCAGAAAAGCTTCGAGAGTTGGTCGATCGCTTCTACGATCTAATGGATTTAGAGTCGAACTATCAAGGAATTCGGCAAATGCATCCTCGAGATTTAACCAGTTCTAGAGACAAGCTCTATTTATTTTTGAGTGGCTGGATGGGTGGACCAGATTTGTATGTCCAGCAATACGGCCATCCGCGTTTGAGGGCAAGGCATTTGCCGTTTTCAATTGGTTTATCTGAGAGAGATCAGTGGTTGCAGTGTATGCGTCAAGCCATGAAAGATTGCAACATCAATGGCATTTTGTTTGAACGCCTCATGCAATCATTTTTCACCACTGCTGACTGGATGAGGAATCGCGCTGGGTAGTTGAACCAAGCGGGTCTTGGCCCAGCGATCAGGCAACATCTGGCGGTTCTTGCGATCAAACAGGGCGCTTAGTGGCCACAAAAATAAGGTGCTTGAAAAAAAGATCATTGAAAAGTAAGTGCCAATATTTTTGCTGCTACCGATTTGAAGGCTGATAAATAAAATCAATGCTGCTGGCAATAGCCAAAGAGACCCATAGGCATAGCGCATTAAGGCTTGTGGTCTCTGCACAATTTTTCCATCATCACTGATTAATTGAATGCGCCAGGTTTGCATGGCCAGGGTTTGTCCTGTTTTGGTCCAGTACCAAGAAAAATAAAAAGCAAGCATCAAGTAAATATGTGCAAGCAATAGCCATGCGGGGGCTGTGACACTAAAAACAACACCAATGATCAAATGAGGCACCAAAAAAGTCAGGGCTAAAACGCCCATCAGGACCAGCATCTCATACAGATTTAAAGCAATGCGACGTTTAATCGTCGGCGCTGGGAGTGACTTTAAATAGTCAGCGGGAAGTGGGATGAATGCTTCAGAAGATTTCACCAGGCTATTTTAGCGTTGGAGAAGTCACGGTGGTAGGTTTACTGGTTTGCGCTCGTTTTTCAGCCAATAATTTTTTATCTTCGTCGGAAAGTTGCTGGTAGCTTTCCCAAGCAGCAGCTTTTTGTTCGGGAGAGATTTTTAAGGTTCTCAAATAATTATCACGAGCCTTTTGACGTTGCTTATTGGATAGCTCTGCCCATTGGCTCATGCGTGATTGCAAGATGTTTTGCTCTGCTTCTGACATGGATGGGTAATGATTGGCGACCTCCACCCATTTTTTTTGACGCGTGGCATTTAGCGAAGACCAATCCTCCTCTAAGGGAGCCAATACAATTCGTTGTTCCTCGTCGAGCTCGCTCCAAGCTTGTGCATTGGCCATCATTGGGTAAGTCATGCAAGTCATACCAATCACAATGATCTGAGCTAAAAAATGGCGACTTGGGCATATATGCCAATTTTGGCATTTCAAATTTGAGAGCGGGCGAAAAATCGACATGAGATTCATGATTAGATTTTTTCTTCGTCTTCTTTTTCAGACTGATTGGTTTCTTCTTTGACCAAATCTTGACCGTTGGTGATGAGATATCTCACGTAACCATCATCCTTGTAGGCGTGCGGGGGAACCACATCGACCAAAATCGCGCTATCAACTTTAGCAATGTCCCGAATACGCTCGTCTTGCTGCCAGTTAGAAATAATCACAATACCAAAGGCCAAAGCCAAGATAGGGGCTGCTCCAAAAGCGCCCCAGGCACGATCGCGCCAATGGCTAGAGTGGCTGCTTGTGCTGGAATTTTGACGTTGATTGAATTTCAGCCATGCTGGTGCCCAAACAGGCTGTTTCTGTTCAACATGGGCTGCCAAAGCCATTTTTCTGGCATTCGCTAAGCGAATAGAAATGTGGCTGGGGAGTTTGGCAGCAGATTCATCAAGAACGCCACGTGTGAGCTCGCCCACGAACAATTCATCTTGCTCGATTAAATGGCTGGTTTGTAAGTGCGTGCTCACAATTTAAATCCTTGTTTTTTAAGGGCTTTCGCCAGGGTAATGCATGCTCTGGAGCAGTGTGTTTTGACACTTCCCTCCGAACACGCCATGATTTTAGCGGTCTCAGAAATGCCTAAATCATCCCAATAACGCATGAGGAAGGCTTCTCGTTGACGAGCCGGTAATTTTGAAATTTCTGATTCCAGTAATTTGATCAATTCTTGGCGCTCTAAAACACTCTCACCACTCTCAAATCCATGATTTTCTTCATTAGATTCAATGAATTCCAATGGGTCTGAGTATTCTGAGTCATCTAAATTGTCACGCCCACCCCCTTTGAGGGAAGAAAACAAGCTGACCCAGGTATTTTGGGTTTTTTGCCGTCTAAACCAATCTAGGGTCGTATTTTGAAGAATTCGGGTGAATATCAGTGGGAATTCACTGAGGTCATGGTCACCATACTTTTCAGCCAATTTCATCATGCTTTCTTGCACAATGTCCAAGGCAGCTTCCTCATCCCGTGTAGCAAATACGGTACGTTTGAAGGATTTCGCCTCAATACTTTGTAAAAAGTCAGAGAGTTCTTTGGATGAAGCCATAGGCTCTATTAGACAACGGCTAATAAACCTACCCTGAATAAGGCGTTATGGGATAAAATACTTGGCTCGACTTACCGGACCTTTCATAAGATGGTTTTTTCCCGGATTTAAGCGACCGCCACTCGAACCCGAGCCACAAGCACGGAGCCAGAGTAGCCCAAACAATTTTTTGCCGAAAATTGCAAAGGACTAAAGAAAATGAATGCAAATAACAGCGCGGAACTTTTGAACCCTGCTAACAAAAATCAAAACCAAGACGGCCCTGAAATGATTGGTGCTGAGATCTTGGTCCATGCCCTTCATGCTGAAGGTGTGGAATATGTCTGGGGATACCCAGGCGGTTCAGTTTTATTCATCTACGACGAGATCTTCAAGCAAGATAAGTTTGAGCACATCTTGGTGCGTCATGAGCAAGCTGCCGTTCATGCGGCAGATGGTTATGCTCGCGCCACAGGTAATGTGGGTGTGGCACTGGTGACCTCAGGTCCTGGTGTGACCAATGCGGTGACAGGCATTGCAACAGCCTACATGGATTCAATTCCGATGGTCATCATTACCGGTAACGTGCCCACTGCTGCAATTGGTGAAGATGCGTTCCAAGAGTGCGATACCGTAGGTATTACCCGTCCAATTGTTAAACACAATTTCTTGGTTAAAGACCCAGCTGATTTGGCTTTGACCTTAAAGAAGGCATTCCACATTGCTAGAACAGGTCGCCCTGGTCCAGTGGTGGTGGATATTCCTAAAGACGTTTCATTCCAAAAAGCTCGCTTTAACTATCCAAGTGAGCTCACCATGCGTTCATACAACCCTGTGGTCAAAGGTCACAGTGGACAAGTTCGTAAAGCTGTATCCATGTTGATGGAAGCTGAGCGCCCATACATCTACACCGGTGGCGGTGTGATTCTTTCAGATGCAGCTCCAGAGCTTAAAGAGTTTGCTGATCTATTGGGTTACCCAGTGACCAATACCTTGATGGGCTTGGGCGGGTTCCCAGGAACTGATCCACGTTTCTTGGGTATGTTGGGCATGCATGGCACGTATGAAGCCAATATGACCATGCAGCACTGTGATGTTTTGATTGCTATTGGCGCAAGATTTGATGATCGCGTGATTGGTAATCCTGGACACTTCTCAAGCGTTCCAAGAAAAATCATTCACATTGACATTGACCCTTCAGTGATTTCAAAGCGCGTGAAGGTTGATGTGCCTATCGTGGGTGACCTCAAAGAGGTGTTGATTGAGATGTCAGCCATGATTAAGGCCGCTGGCCCATTGAAAAACAAAGCCAAGCTCGATGCTTGGTGGTCACAAATCAATGAGTGGCGCAAAAAAGATTGCTTGAGCTTTGATCGCGACTCTGAAATTGTGAAACCTCAGTATGTGGTTGAAAAAATTTGGGAACTCACTAAGGGCGATGCGTTCATTTGTTCGGACGTGGGTCAACATCAAATGTGGGCTGCTCAGTTCTACAAATTTGATAAGCCACGTCGCTGGATTAATTCAGGTGGTCTTGGCACTATGGGCGTTGGTTTGCCCTACGCCATGGGCATCAAAAAAGCATTCCCTGAGAGTGAAGTGGTCACGATTACAGGTGAAGGTTCGATTCAGATGTGTATTCAAGAGCTTTCAACCTGCAAGCAATACGACACACCGGTGAAAGTTGTTTCTTTGAACAATCGTTACTTGGGCATGGTTCGTCAGTGGCAAGAGTTGACTTACAACAAGCGCTACTCAAGTTCATACATGGATTCATTGCCAGACTTTGTGAAGTTGGCCGAGTCTTATGGTCATGTGGGTATGCGCATTGAGAAGAAGTCGGATGTGGAGCCTGCCTTGCGTGAGGCGTTCAAGATGAAAGACAGAACGGTGTTCATGGATTTCCAAACAGACCCAACAGAAAACGTATGGCCGATGGTTCAAGCGGGCAAAGGCATTACTGAAATGCTTTTAGGAAGTGAGGACTTGTGATGCGCCATATTATTTCAATTCTTTTAGAAAACGAACCAGGTGCTTTGTCACGCGTGGTGGGATTGTTTTCAGCTCGTGGTTACAACATTGAAACATTGACTGTTGCTCCGACTGAAGATCCTTCTTTGTCTCGCATGACCATCGTGACAATTGGTTCTGATGATGTGATTGAGCAAATTACCAAGCA
>CAYVBV010000051.1:0-13296 GCA_964449745.1 uncultured Polynucleobacter sp.
ACTTTTGTTCTTAGGTGCGGGCAGTGTGATCATGGGTATGCATCATGATCAAGACATGCGCAATATGGGCGGCTTGTGGAAATACATGCCGATTACTTGGTTGACTTCATTGCTGGGTTCTTTGGCTCTGATTGGTACACCGTTCTTTTCAGGTTTCTACTCCAAAGACTCCATCATTGAAGCGGTGGGTAAGAGCACGATTGCAGGCTCTGATTTTGCTTACTTTGCGGTGATGGCAGGCGTATTTATCACAGCCTTCTATTCATTCAGAATGTATTTCTTGGTATTCCATGGCAAAGAGCGTTTTGGTCAAGCTCATGACGCTCATGGCCATGATGCTCATGATGATCACCATGATGACCATCATCACGGTTTGGCGCCAGGACAGAAGCCACATGAGTCACCATGGGTAGTAACCTTGCCATTGATCTTGTTGGCGATTCCTTCAGTGATTGTGGGTTACCTCACCATCGGACCGATGTTATTTGGCGACTTCTTTGGCAATGCGATTTTTGTCGACGTCACTAAGCATGTGGCCATGAAAGAATTGGCCGATGCTTTCCATGGTCCTGTGGCGATGGCAGCGCATGCTCTTCATACTTCAGTCTTGTACTTAGCATTAGGTGGCGTTATCACTGCGGCTGTGTTCTATTTGTGGTTGCCACAAATTCCAGCATTCTTTGCGAGAGTCTTGGCTCCCATCAAGAACGTATTGGATAACAAGTACTACATGGATGATTTCAACCAAGCCGTGTTTGCCAAAGGTGCTCGAGTTCTTGGAACGGGTCTATGGAAACGTGCTGACCAGGGCTTGATTGACGGTTTGGTCGTGAATGGCTCTACTCGAGTAGTTGCCTGGTTCTCAGCCCATGTACGTCAAGTTCAATCAGGTTATTTGTATCACTATGCCTTTGCCATGATTCTTGGTCTGATTGCTTTGATTGGCTGGATTTTATATACCCACTTGGGCTCCATGAAATAAAACAATAGATAGAGCGCCCCGATATGATTCTTTCTTACTCCATTTGGCTACCGATCATCTTCGGTTTAATTATTTTGTTCACTGGCTCGGACAATAGCAAAGGCTATGTTCGCATCATGGCATTGATTGGTTCCTTGATCAGCTTTGCAGTGACCTTGCCATTGATCAGCGGTTTTGACACCAGCACTGCTGCCATGCAGTTTGTGGAGCAAGTCTCTTGGGTGCCTCGTTATGACATCAATTACTTCTTAGGTGTTGATGGTATTTCAATGTGGTTTGTGGTTTTGACCGCATTCATTACAGTGATTGTGGTGTTGGCTGCTTGGGAAGTGATCACTGAAAATGTGGCGCAATACATGGCTGCATTTTTAATCCTGTCAGGTCTGATGATAGGTGTATTTGCTGCATTGGATGGCTTGCTCTTCTATGTGTTCTTTGAAGCCACTTTGATTCCGATGTACATCATCATTGGTGTCTGGGGTGGGCCAAATCGCGTCTATGCCGCATTCAAGTTCTTCTTGTATACCTTGCTCGGCTCATTGTTGACCTTAGTGGCCATTTTGTATTTGTACAACGTCACCGATACGTTCAATATTTTGACTTGGCACAAAGCCAAGCTGGACATTGTTGAGCAAGTTTTGATCTTCGCTGCTTTCTTCATGGCTTTTGCTGTGAAAGTGCCAATGTGGCCTGTGCATACTTGGTTGCCTGATGCTCACGTTGAGGCGCCTACTGGTGGTTCAGTGGTCTTGGCGGCCATCATGTTGAAGTTGGGTGCTTATGGTTTCTTGAGATTTTCATTGCCGATTGCGCCCGATGCCAGTCAGTATTTGGCACCTCTTGTGATTGGTTTGTCTTTGGTGGCTGTGATCTATATTGGATTGGTGGCCTTGGTTCAGGCAGACATGAAGAAATTGGTGGCTTACTCATCAATTGCTCACATGGGCTTTGTGACTTTGGGATTCTTCATCTTCAATCCAATGGGGGTTGAAGGTGCCATTGTTCAAATGATTTCTCATGGATTTATCTCTGCAGCCATGTTCTTGAGTATCGGTGTTTTGTATGACCGCATGCACTCACGTCAAATTGCAGACTACGGTGGCGTTGTGAACACCATGCCTAAGTTCACTGCTTTTGCTGTGTTGTTTGCCATGGCCAATTGCGGCTTACCAGCCACATCCGGATTTGTGGGTGAGTTCATGGTGATTTTGGCTGCTGTGGATTACGACTTTTTGATTGGTATTTTGGCAGCCACGGCTTTGATCTTGGGCGCTGCTTATTCCTTATGGATGACTAAGCGCGTGTTTTTTGGTGATGTGGCCAATCAACATGTGGCTGAGCTTGTTGATATCAATCGTCGAGAATTTTTAATCATGGGTATCTTGGCCATTTTTACGATTGGCATGGGTGTCTATCCAAAACCATTTACTGATGTGATGCATGTTTCTGTCATCGAGCTTTTAAAGCATGTGGCAGTTAGCAAGTTGTGATTCTGATCAAGAAAAGAGAAATATATGCAAGCGATTGACCTCTTTGCAATGTTGCCCGAGTTAGTTTTGCTAACGGTGGCGTGTTTACTGCTTTTGACAGTATTCATGAGCGAACCTGAAGCGACCGACGACAACATTTTTCATGCGCCACGCAGTGCGTCTTTCGCCTACAACGTCAGCTTGGCCTTGTTATTGGGTTTGAGTTTTGCTTTTGGTTTGCAGGCGGTTGATCAGCCGATTCATGCTTTTAACAATATGTTTGTGGTGGATGCTTTGTCGAGCATTCTTAAATCAGTGGCTTGTTTGGCGGTGTTCATTACTTTGGTGTACTCCAAGCAATATTTGATGGATCGTGGTTTATTCCGCGTAGATTTTATTGTCTTGACTCTTTTGGCCTTGGTGGGTCAATGCGTCATGATTTCAGGCTCTAATTTGTTGACGCTGTATTTGGGTCTTGAATTGTTGGCTTTACCAACCTATGCCTTGGTGGCGATGAAGCGTGACTCAGAGATTAGTTCTGAAGCCGCCATGAAATATTTTATTTTGGGTGCGTTGGCTTCTGGATTCTTGCTCTACGGTATGTCAATGCTTTATGGAGCAACCGGTAGCTTGGACCTCGATGAAATCCTCAAAGCGGTGAGCGATCAACGTATCAATCGTTTGGTCTTGGCATTTGCTGTGGTGTTCATTGTTTCAGGTTTGGCATTCAAGTTGGGTGCAGCACCGTTTCATATGTGGGTACCCGATGTGTATCAAGGCGCACCCACAGCTGTGACATTGATGATTGCAGGCGCTCCTAAAGTTGCCGCCTTTGCTTTGTTGTTTAGATTATTGGTGGGTGGTTTATTGCCGTTGACTCAAGATTGGCAACCGATGATCATGATCCTGGCGGTGATGTCTTTGGTGATTGGCAATTTGACTGCGATTGCTCAAACAAACCTTAAGAGAATGTTGGCTTACTCCACGATTTCTCACATGGGTTTCATGATTTTGGGCATGTTGTCGATTTTTGACGAGCACGCTTACAGTGCCGCTTTATTCTACGCCGTGACTTATGTATTGACCACTTTGGGATCATTTGGTTTATTGATGATCATGTCTCGCAAAGGTTATGAATGTGAAACCTTGGATGACTTGAAGGGTCTGAATCGTCGCAATCCATGGATGGCATTCATGGGCTTGGTCTTGATGTTCTCCTTGGCGGGTATTCCTCCAACGGTTGGCTTTGCTGCCAAGTTATCAATTCTTGAAACTTTGGTGGATAGCGGTCATCTTTACTTAGCGATTATTGCTGTGATGGCCTCACTGGTTGGCGCTTTCTATTACTTGCGTGTGGTGAAGTTCATGTATTTTGATGAGCCCACACAAACTGCTCCGATTGAAGGGGGTGCAGTGGCGCGTACTGTTTTGACTTTGAATGGTTTATTTGTTTTATTGTGTGGTATCTATCCTGCAACCCTCATGGCACTCTGCTTGACCGCCATGTCTAAAACATTGATTAGTTAATTATGGCGCCTAGCAGTTTAAGTCTTGAATCTTGGACGCTGATTTTATTGGCCTTAGTGGCTGCTAATTTGGCATTCACATCTCCAAAGTTCTTGTTTATTAAATCTGTTGCGCATAAGCATGTGGGTTGGTGCTTATTGGAAATGATGTTTTGGTATGCAGTGATTGGCATCATTGGCTATAGCTTGGAAAGCATGATTGGAAATGTTTTTCCTAAGCGTTGGGAATTCTTTGCGGTGAGTGTTTGTTTATTTTTAGTGGCAGCATTCCCAGGATTTACTTGGCGCTTTCTTGTTAAGCATCGCAATACCGCATCTAGCTAATGTCAGCGTTAAAGCCAGAAAAAGATTTCTCAGAGTTACCCCATGATGATGATCATTTGCGTGAGCATCGCATCTCGTCAGAGGATGTCTATGCTGGTAAATTTCTCAAACTAAAAAATGATATTGTTCGCTTGCCTGATGGTGGGCAGACTTTTCGGGAGTACTTGATTCATCCTGGCGCGATTGCCATCATGCCGATATTGGATGATGGTCGGATTTTGTTGGAGCGTCAGTTCCGTTATCCGGTAGATACAGCCATGATTGAGATTCCGGCAGGCAAGTTGGAGCCTGGTGAAGATCCTTTGCTGTGCGCGCAAAGAGAACTCTTGGAGGAGACTGGTTATACAGCCAAAACTTGGGAATTTTTGGGCAGAATTCATCCGGTGATTTCTTATTCCACCGAATTCATTGACATCTATTTAGCCAGGGATTTAACTGCGGGGCAGAGATGCTTGGATGAGGGTGAGTTTTTAGATGTGTTTGCTGCCACTCTTGATCAAATGCATGACTGGATTGCTCAGGGAAAAATCACTGATGTAAAAACCATCATTTCGGTTTATCACTTGGCGCGCCGTTTAAAACAGATTTAAAGCTTATTTCAATTAAGTTTTACAATATCGAATCATAGTAAAAATACTTGAAATATTAGAAACAATCCCCATCTGTAGTCTATGAAAGTTTATAACCTCGCTTGTCCCCTTGAGCATCATTTTGAAGGTTGGTTTGCCTCTGAGGAAGATGCTACCCAGCAGCAAGAAAACGGTCTATTGACCTGTCCTATTTGTGACAGTCATGAGATTGTGCGTTTGCCATCGGCCCCCAGAATTGCTAAAAGCTCAAGTCGTGAACTTGCGCCAGCCCCAACATCTGAGGTGACTCAAGAAGCAGGGAATGCCATGGTCTTATCAGGTACAGAGCATGCCAATTTGCAAGCTCAGGTTCAGGCCACAGTTCTTAAAGCGATGCGCGAGCTCATGAAAAAAACTGAAGATGTTGGCCATGATTTTGCCGAAGAGGCCAGAAAGATTCATTATCGCGAAGCGCCAGAGCGCAGCATTCGTGGTCATGCAACTCCTGATGAAACAGCTGAGTTGCGCGAAGAGGGCATTGAAGTCGTTTCTTTGCCAATTTTCCCTGCTTTGAAAGACACTTTGCAGTAAGTCAGTTGGCTGGCACCAGTTTTTGCTTGCGGCTGTAATCTTGAACGGGGATTTCGTTCGGTTTGAGCCGCTTTTCACACACTGGTTTGCCATCAAATACTCGCGTCACTGAGCAGTCATGACCTGTGCCCTCAGATGCGGCGTGATCGGTCAAGCTCTTGCCTGTGGTGACCGTTGTTCCAACGCTGGCTGCTGTCAGGGGGTAGGCTGCCACCATGGCGCAACCGGTTAGTTGCCCAAGGGCTAAAAAGGCCCAAAAACCAAGAAAAAGTCTAAATGTTCTCAATTGGGTAGAATGTGAGAAAGTAGTCATTCTAAGAATATAAATGAAGTAGGAGACAAAATGTCAGAAACTATTGGACACCATATCAATGGTGAGGTTATCACTTTCGGGGGTGCCTCAGCGCCTGTGTATGAGCCAGCAACTGGTCAGGTGCGTCGTCAGGTGGAATTGGCCTCTGTAGACGGTGTTGCCAAGGCTGTGGCGGCAGCCAAAGCAGCATTCCCGGCTTGGTCGACAACGCCTGTTACTCGTCGTGCCAAGGTCATGTTTAATTTCAAGGCGATCATTGAAGCTCGCATGGATGAGATGGCTGAAATCATTACGCGTGAGCATGGCAAAACATTTGATGATGCCAAAGGTGAGATTCAGCGTGGTTTAGAAGTGGTGGATTTTGCCTGTGGTATTCCACAGTTATTAAAAGGTGAGTACACCGAGCAAATTGCCAAGGGTATGGATGCTTGGACTATGCGTCAGGCTCTGGGTGTTTGCGCTGGCATTACACCTTTTAACTTCCCAGCCATGGTGCCAATGTGGATGTATCCAGTTGCCATCGCTTGTGGCAATACATTTGTTCTAAAACCTTCTGAGCGTGACCCATCTGCCACCCTTTTGGCGGCTAAGTGGTTAGAGGAAGCTGGTTTGCCCAAAGGTGTGTTTAACGTGGTTCAAGGCGATAAAACAGCCGTTGATGCCTTGTTGCATCATCCTGATGTCAAAGCGGTGAGTTTTGTGGGTTCTACTCCAATTGCTTCTTATATTTATGAGACAGCGGCTAAAAATGGTAAGCGTGTGCAAGCCTTGGGTGGTGCCAAGAATCACATGGTGGTGATGCCGGACGCTGATTTGGATCAAGCTGTGGATGCATTGATGGGCGCAGCTTACGGTTCGGCGGGTGAGCGTTGCATGGCGATTTCAGTGGCAGTGGCAGTGGGTAATGTGGCTGATGCCTTGATTGAAAAGTTAACTGCACGCATTCAAAAACTCAAAGTAGACAATGGCATGAAGCCAGGTGCTGAGATGGGTCCTTTGGTCACCAAAACCCACTTGGAAAAAGTCAAAGGCTATGTGGATGCTGGTGTGAAAGAAGGCGCCAAATTGGTGGTGGATGGACGCAATCTAAAAGTGGCCGGCTGCGAAGAGGGTTTCTTCTTGGGTGGCTGTTTGTTCGATGACGTTAAACCCAATATGAGCATCTACAAAGAAGAAATCTTTGGACCTGTATTGAGTGTGATGCGTGTGCAAGATGTGGCCACTGCCATTCAATTGATCAATGATCATGAGTACGGTAACGGCACTGCCATCTTCACGCGTGACGGTAATACGGCTCGCGAGTTTGTGAGTCGTATTCAGGTGGGTATGGTGGGTGTGAACGTGCCGATTCCTGTGCCGATGGCCTTCCATTCATTTGGTGGTTGGAAGCGCAGCTTATTTGGCGATCACCATGTGCATGGCCCAGAAGGTGTGCGTTTTTATACGCGCATGAAAGCCGTGACTCAGCGTTGGCCAGAAACCATTGCTCAAGGACCGAGCTTTAGCATGCCAGTCAACGGTTAAGATTGAATTCATTGGATTATTAGGGTTTTAAGCTAACTTTAAACAATCCATTTGATTTTTATCAATTTGACCTAAATCATGGGGGCTTAAAATGGCCCCCATGACCATTTTTGAGATGCCCACTTGCTCAGCCTCAAGAGGTGCTGAGCCCCTGTTTCAGCCTGAGTTATTGAAACGGTTTGACATCAATGGCCCACGCTATACCTCATATCCCACGGCGGATCGTTTTCATGGGCAATTTGGCGCGGACGATTACAAGGCTGCATTGCAGCGTTGCGCACAGCATCAAAAGCCAATTTCTTTGTATTTTCACTTGCCCTTTTGTCCCAATATTTGTTACTACTGTGGCTGTAACAAAATCATTACCAAAGACCATGGTCGCAGTGCTAAATACATTAAGTATGTAGCTAAAGAAATGAACCTCGTCACCCAAATCATGGGGGCTGCTCAAAAAATACCTGTTACCCAGTTGCATTGGGGAGGTGGCACGCCGACATTTTTATCTCATGAAGAGATGAGGGAGTTGATGGGGCGCACCAAAGAACACTTTGAGCTGCAAGAGGGTGGTGAGTATTCGATTGAAATTGATCCGCGTCGAGTTAAAGAAGCTGATATTCAGTTATTGGCAGAGCTTGGATTTAATCGGATCAGTTTGGGGGTACAGGATTTCAATATAGACGTGCAAGAAGCTGTTCATCGCGTTCAAACCATTGAAGAAACTCAAGCGGTCATTATTTGGGCCAGAAAGTATGGCTTTAATTCTGTGAGTATGGATTTGATTTATGGTTTGCCCAAGCAAAGCCCAGAAACTTTTAAGCAAACTGTAGATGCAGTGATTGGCATGGACCCAGATCGCTTATCGGTCTATAGTTATGCCCATTTGCCAAGCATCTTCAAACCTCAGCGACGCATCTCTGAAGCTGATTTACCCGCAGCAAAAGATAAATTAGATATTTTGGCCAATACAATTGATCAACTCAATCAGGCGGGTTACGTATTTATTGGTATGGATCATTTTGCCAAGCCCAACGATGAGTTGGCCATGGCTCAGCAACAGGGTCGTTTACACCGTAACTTTCAAGGATACTCAACGCAAGCAGAGTGTGACTTGTTGGCCTTTGGAATTTCATCGATTGGTAAAGTGGCGAACACTTATCCGCAAAATGTAAAAACATTAGATGAGTATTATCACGCTCTTGATCAGCATCAGTTGCCCACACTGAGAGGGCTTGAATTGAATGCGGACGATATTCTAAGAAGAGAATTGATTGGTGAGTTGATGTGTCAATTCCAATTAAACACCAAAGATTTTGCGAGCAGTCATGGCATCATTTTTAAAGACTATTTCTCAAACGAAATGTCAGAACTAAAAGACTTAGAAGAGGCTGGTCTATTAGAGTGGCGTGGGGATGTCATGAATATTCCAAGCAAGGGTCGATTATTGGTGCGCCGGGTGGCCATGGCTTTTGATCGCCATTTGCGCGAAGCAGCCACTCAAGCCAAGTACTCAAAAGTGGTTTAACAAAAGCTCTTGCTTCAATGCTTTTGGTCGGGCTTTAAGAGATTCCTTTAAAACGCACAATCATTTTGGTGCCTTGCCCAGGCGATTGATCTTCCGCATGTATCGTGCCACCATGCTGAGCCACAATCTCTTTGACAATCGCCAAGCCTAGCCCGCTACCAAAAGATTGGCTGCCCAAGACTCTGTAGTAGGGAGCGAAGATTTTTTCTTTTTCGATTGCTGGAATAGCAAGACCAGCATTGCTGACACACAATTCAATTTGGCCTTGGTTTTCTTCTAAAGAGATTTCAATGACGCCATGGGGTAGGCCATATTGTGAGGCGTTATCAATCAGATTTTGAATCACGCGCTCCAATTTGTGTTGTTCTCCAAAGATCAAGACATCATTCTTGATGTGCATTTGAATGGATTGACCACGTTGCAAAATCAAGGGCTCAGTATTTTTAATAATTTCTTTACAGATGCCATCAAAAGATAAGACCTGTTTCTTTTCTTGATCCACTGAGCCTGTCACGCGGCTAAATGTGAGTAATTGTTCTGTGAGTCGCGTGGTCCTGCGCAAACCATTCAAAGCTTCCTGCAATGAAATATTTCTATCATGTTCATTTTGGGCATTGACTGCATTCTCAATATGTATCTTTAAAGCCGCAATGGGGGTTCTGATTTCATGAGCGGCCGCATCAATGAACCTTTGTTCACGTTTAAAGGCAGCATTCACGCGATTCAGTAGATGGTTGAGTTCATCCACCACGGGTTTTAGCTCAATAGGGAACTTATTGAATTGAATGGGGGTAATTGCTTGAGGATCTCTTTTGGAAATGGCAGAAGCCAAAATCTGCAAAGGTTTGAGATTCTGAAAAACAATCAGATTCACCACGATTAATAAAATAATAGAGCCAATAATCAGAGGTGTAAAAATGGCCATCCCCAGATCGCCGGCCATTTCATCTCTAACAGCATCATCTTCTGCAACCATCACCCAGACATCGCCAGATCTTAATTTAAAGACTTGCCACAAGTCGTCTTGTAACTGATTCTTGCTGAAGCCTTCTGTGAAAGGTCCTAGAGGTTTATTGGGGGCAGTTGCTGATTTTGCCAATAGTCGACCATTTTCATGCCAGACTTGAAAAGCAATTTTACTTTCGTAGGGATGCCCTGTGACTTCCTCACTATCATGATTGTGATGCTCTAATTCTTTGGGGAGTTCAATAATGATTGGATTATTAATGGTGGCATGTTCCAGTTGTCTGGCAACCAATACCTCTAATACTCGAGCGGAAGTGGCCAATCTGGCACTAAAAATTTCCTCAGATTCATGATCGGTCACGCGATGCGCTGTGATACCCATGCCGACCAAAATAACAATCATGGACAATAAAATGCCCACCAGCAAACGTTTTCGAATCGAGAAATAAATCATGGTTACTCAAGATCTCCAATGCGATAACCAACCCCTCGCATGGTTTTGATGATGTCAGAACTTATTTTTTTGCGTAAATTATGGATGTGGACATCGATGGTGTTGCTTTCAACACCATCATTCCAGCCGTAGAGAGATTCTTCTAGTTGGTCTCGAGTAAATACTTGGTGAGGATTTTCAGCCAACTTCTTGATGAGCATGAACTCACGTCTTTGTAAATCAATGAGCTTGCCATTCCAAGTGACTGATAGGGCTGATAAATCAATAGACAGTTTGCCAAGTTGCAATTGATTGACCATGTGCCCACTGCGACGTCTTTCTAAAACGCGGATGCGAGCCATGAGTTCATCTAATTCAAAGGGTTTCGTCAAATAATCATCTGCGCCCAAATCAAGCCCTAAGATGCGATCTTGTGTGGCATCTCTGGCTGAAAGAATAAGAACTGGGGTTTGGTTGCCTTTCTGACGAATATGCTTGAGCACTTCTGTGCCATCCACTTTAGGTAAGCCCAAATCAAGAATCACTAAGTCAAAAAGATCATGATCAAGAGCATGGATGGCTTTCTGACCATCAGCGACTCGCTCCACCAAATGATTGGCGCGCGTCAGTGCTGACACCAAGCCAGATGCCAGTAATTCATCATCTTCAACCAACAGTATTCTCACTGACGCTAAGCCTTTATTGCTAAATCATCGAACAAAAGATGGAAACGTTCAATTATTTACGCTTTTCAGCTATTTTTTCAAGCAATTGATTAATTTCTTTGCGACGTCCTTCATCAGCCACTTGTCGACCAGCTCTATTCGGAGCCTGCAATGCTTTGCGTAGGGATTTTTCTGCCCCGGCCAAATCACCACTGCGGAACAAAAAATCTCCTAAGAAGAAATTGGGGTCAATACCATCCGGATTGATCGATAGTCCTTTTTTGAGGTATTCAGCCGCTTTTTTATCGTCTCCAAAACCAATTGGCCAGCCTGGTACTTGGTAATAAAGAGAGCCAAGACTTGTATAGGCTGAGCCATCTAAGGCATTGGCATTCATTTCCAAGGCTTTTTCAAAATTCTTTTTGGCATTTTTGACATGCCCCAATGCACCCAAGCCACCCTTTGCACCTGCATAACTGGATTCAATGATCCCAAACCAAATGATGGGTTCAGCACGGGTTGGATATTTGGCTGCCAATTTTTCAGCCTCTTTGACCAGTGCTTCAAAGCCTTTTTCATGCTGAGCATCTGGGCTTTGATATTTCACTTTCTCCCAGGCTTGTTGTAAGTGTAAAACGTCTTCCTCGACTCCTGCATATGAGTTCAAACTCAATGTAGCTAGCATTGAAACAAGAATCACGCTTAATTTTTTGACTGCATTCATATCAACCCCACTTTTACTTTGAAAGATATTTTTTGATGATGGGCAATTGCTTGCCAATCGCTTGATCGGGAAGGCCCGGAAATAAATGATTGAGGAAAACAAAGAATGACTCTTTGAACCCCAGTTTCTTTTCCCAGGCTTGACTGGATAAAAATTGAATAAATTCTTGTGCAACCCATTCAGGGGTATCTGAATGGGTGCCAAGTTCCTGATTCATTTGAACCACGGCGTCTGTGTTGATGCTGGTTTGAGTCGCTCTGGGTGAAAAATATTTAACGGTGACTGAGGTATCAGATAGCTCGCGACGCAATGCCTGCGAGAAACCTCTTAAGCCAAATTTACTGGCGCAGTAAGTAGAAAATCCCGGAAACCCTAAATAGCCAAAAGTGGAACCGACATTCACAATTTGAGAGGGTTCCTGTTTGAGCAATGGCAGTAGAGCTTGAGTCAATACCATCGGCGCCAATAAATTGGTTTGCATCAAATGACCAATATCCTCAGGAGATTGGTCTTCAAAAGACTGAAAGCGACTGACGCCTGCGTTATTAATTAATAAATTCAAGCCGCCCATAGATTGAGTAAGATTCAATAATTGCTTGACCGTATCTGTGTCCGAGAGATCGCCTGCCAATGTTTCAACTCTGGCATGGGATAAGACCAAGCTTTCTTTTAAGGCAGCCAGTTTTTTGGGGTCACGCCCTTGCAAAATTAGACTTTTGCAGTGTGGTGCTAGAGCTTTGGCCATGGCTTGGCCAATGCCACCTGTGGCACCAGTAATGAGTGCTTTGTAGGAATGATTTGACATGCTTATCCGATCAGAGTGGCTTCTTGAGTGGTAATGCTTCTAAAAATATCGCCGTATAACTTATAAAAGTTCTTCGCACAATGGATGATGGTTTCTTGATCGGTAGATTGAGTGACTTGATTCATTAAGCTTTCAAAGAATTTCACATGCTCTAAATCAAGGCTACCGTGAGAGTTGAGGTAGCTAAAAGCTGTGGGTGGCAAGCTCAAACTGCTTTTAATGGCGCTGGCTGCATTAGTCGCAAGGGCAATGCTTGTGCCTTCTAATACGTGCACCATACCGAAAAATCCAATTGGATTCCCTCGGTCAATTTGATGGTAGGCGTAGGCCACCATCATTTCAGTGCTGATATGAGGTTTGGATACGCGCACTTTTTCTGCATCACCACCGCAAGCAGCGATGTCCGACAAGATCCACTCTTCATGACCAATTTCTTCTTCAATGTATTCCGCAATGGCTGTTCTTAGCCAATTGTGTTCATCGCTTAATCTAGACCCACATGCCATCAATAGAGGTACGGTATGTTTAACGTGATGAAATGCTTGTGTTAAAAACTCTACGTATTGTTTTTTCTCAATTTCACCCATTAATGCTGCCTGAATGATCGGTGCAGAAAATAATTCATCGCGATTTTTTTCAGTGGCTGTTTGTAAGGTATTAAAAAAACTCAAGATATGCTCCGTGTTAATGATGTATGGAATAAATGGCATCAAGTTCTGCTTGGAACTGTTTGATGATGAGATCACGCTTGGGGCGTCCATTGGCTGTTGCCAAACCATTGCTATGAGTCAATGGTTCTTTGGCTAAGATGTAGTGACCAATTCTGGCGTAATCAGGCAGTGATTGATTGACTTGGGTAATGGCAGCTTCAATCTCTTCTGTG
>CAYVBV010000052.1:0-13269 GCA_964449745.1 uncultured Polynucleobacter sp.
TGGCGGAAGCTGTGAGATTCGAACTCACGGAGGACTCGCATCCTCGGCAGTTTTCAAGACTGCTGCATTCAACCACTCTGCCAAGCTTCCAAAACCGTAGATTATAAGGTATCTGAAAATAACGAGTGATTTTTTTCACTTTTACGTCATCTGACCTTGTTAAAATTCATAAATGTCCAAATTAATTAGCGCTGTAGACCTTGTACTAGATACGGCTTATCAAAAAATTGATGACGCCCAGTGGCGTCAATTGATTGATATGGCTCAGTCTAAAGAGGTTTTCAAAAGAAGAGATGCCATTTTCTCAGGTAGCGCCATTAATCAATCCGAAGGGCGTGCTGCCCTGCACCCCGCTTTGCGCAATCTTTCGAACCAACCCATGCTGGTCGATGGCGAAGATGTCATGCCTTTGGTCAAAGGCGTTTGGCAACGCATCGAGGGGTTTTGCAATCAATTAATTGGTATCACTGATGTGATTTGTTTAGGCATTGGCGGATCCGACTGGGGACCTCGCTTAGTTTGTGACGCCTTGTATCAAGTCAATCCCAAAGACAGTAAATCCATCCGCTTGCATTTTGTTGCTAATGTGGATAGTGCTGAATTGGCTACCGCTCTTGCTAAAGCTCAGCCCCGCAGCACTCGAGTCTTAATTACTTCAAAGACATTCACCACTCTTGAAACGATTCGAAATGCTCAAACTGTAATCAACTGGTTAAAGCTTCATCAAGTCTCTCCGTCGCAATTAAAAAAATGCTTAATTGGCATCACTGCCAACCCCAAAGCTGCTGAAGAATTTGGCATCGCTCCAGAAAATATTTATCCATTCTGGGATTGGGTGGGAGGTCGCTTCTCAGTTTGGTCCGCTGTAGGATTTCCAATTGCCATCAAATTTGGGTTTGATACCTTCAAACAGTTTTTAGCGGGTGCTCATGCCATGGATCAACATTTTTTGAATGCTGATGCCCATGAAAACATGCCTTTGATTTTGGCTTTGACCTTAATCCACAATCAACAACAACACGGTATCACCGCCAAAGCAATCGTTCCTTATGCCCATGCTCTGCGCTTTTTACCTGAATGGTTGCAGCAGTTAGAAATGGAAAGTCATGGAAAGACCGTGACCTTAGATGGTCAAACGTGTGATCCAACCTCCCCTGTTGTGTTTGGCAGTGCTGGTAGCAACTCTCAGCACAGCTATTTCCAAATGCTTCACCAAGGTAATCAAATCATTCCAGTGGACTTTATCGCCATCAAACAGCCGATGAGCGATTTACCTGAAGCCAAAGAACATCATCAATCTTTGGTAGCCAACTGTTTGGCGCAAGCGCAAGCATTGGCCAATGGATCAACTGAGCAATTTGCTTATGACTCTTGCCCAGGTGGCCGTCCAAGCAATTTGATTTGGTTGCCGAAATTAGATGCCTATCATTTGGGGGCATTGCTGGCTCTATATGAACACCGCGCCATTTGCTTGGGCGCTATTTGGAATTTGAATAGCTTTGATCAACCCGGGGTTGAACTGGGTAAAAAATTGGCTAAGCCGATCCAAGCAGCTTTGAAAGGTGATAACCCAAACCTAGAAGGTATTGATGAAATCACCGCTACACGCATCAAATGGCTCAACTCTTAATACATTGGTAGGTCTGATGGAACTTTCTCCTTCTATTTTCAAAGCTTATGACATTCGTGGTGTCATTGATAAGACGCTCGATCCAAGTATTGCTCACTTAATCGGTCAATCCTTTGGTAGCGCCATGCGTGATATCGGTGAGAATACTTGCGTGGTCGGTCGTGATGGTCGTCTATCAGGTCCTTCACTGATGAAGGGCTTAACAGAAGGTTTGTTATCCGTGGGTGTGAACGTCATTGACTTAGGTGTTGTGGCGACCCCCATGGTTTACTTTGGCACTCATTTGAGCATGAATGGTCAAACTGCCAAATCCGGCATCATGATCACAGGCAGCCATAATCCACCGGATTACAACGGCTTCAAAATGGTTCTAGGTGGTGCTGCAATTTATGGCGAGCAAATTCAAGCGTTGCGTGAACGAATCATTGCTAAAAATTTTGCCAGCGCACAATCAGCCCAACGCACTGAATACAACATCTTCCCAGAATATTTGCAACGTATTGTGGGCGATGTCAAACTCAAGAGAAAAATCAAAATTGCTGTTGATTGCGGTAATGGAGTCGGCGGCGCATTTGCCGGTCGATTATTCCGTGAACTGGGATGCGAAGTTGAAGAATTATTTTGCGAGGTTGACGGGACATTCCCCAACCACCACCCTGATCCTGCGCACTTAGAAAATCTTCAGGATCTGATTCAGAACTTAAAGACGACTGATAACGAAATTGGTTTGGCTTTTGATGGCGACGCTGACCGCTTAGGTGTTGTCACCAAAAGTGGTGAAGTGATTTTCCCTGACCGGCAAATGATGCTGTTTGCCAAAGATGTTTTATCTCGTAATCCTGGCGCACAAATTATTTATGATGTGAAATGCACTCGCAACTTGGCGACCTATGTCCAAGCAGCAGGTGGCGTGCCTTTGATGTGGAAAACTGGCCACTCTTTAGTGAAGGCAAAGCTAAAAGAAACAGGCGCCCCCTTAGCAGGAGAAATGAGCGGTCACATTTTCTTCAAAGACCGTTGGTATGGTTTTGATGATGGCCTCTATACAGGCGCGCGCCTACTTGAGATATTGAGTGCCGAAGCAGATCTCACAGCAACATTAACAGAGCTACCTAACGCCATTTGCACTCCTGAATTACAAATGCCTTGCGCAGAAGGCGAAGCTTTTACCTTATTAGACAAAATCAAAGCCAAAGTGGCCACAGGTCATCAATCCTTATTTGAATCTGCTGAGTCGGTGAATACGATTGACGGTGTTCGGGTGGAATATGCCGATGGCTTTGGCTTGGCGCGCCCCTCAAACACGACCCCTATTGTGGTGATGCGATTTGAGGCAGATACCCAAGCTGCAATTGAAAGAATTCAAGCTGAATTCAAGCAAGTTTTCTTAAGCGTCAAACCAGACGCTCAATTACCTTTCTGAGGTGATTGATTGTTGGATTGCTCATAGAAAACAAAAGGCAGCCTTGGCTGCCTTTTTTATGTCCTCAAGTGAGGAATCACTTAAACCGTAATTTTTTTGATTTCTTTAATTTTGTTTTTTTCATTCACCAAAATAACTTTTGGCACAAAAGACTTGGCATCCGCCTCAGACATTGGGCCATAGGTACAGATAATCAATAAATCTCCCACATGGGCTTTACGAGCAGCCGCACCATTCAAAGAGATGGCACCAGAGCCTCGAGCAGCTTTAATGATATAGGTAGAAAAACGTTCACCATTGTTGACGTTGTAGAGCTCAATGCGCTCAAACTCACGCATATCAGCAGCATCCATGAGATCTTCATCAATCCCACATGAACCCTCGTACTCTAAATCAGCCTCCGTCACCGTGACTCGGTGCAATTTGGCACGCAACATGACTCTTTGCATAAATTTCCCTCCGGGTGCGGATTCTACCTTGAGAGAGGCATATTCGCTGTAAAATTTACCGAATGTAACAATTTAATCAATTTTTAGGGGGTTTTATGGCGGATAACAATCAAAATGGGTGCCTAACAGTCGGTGAAGGCGTGAAATTAACAGGTACTTTTGTGGTTCCTGACATCGCCTCTATTTCTGGCACCATTGAAGGTGAATTGACCGCTCGTGAAATCCTTGTGGGTAGCACTGGCGTTCTCAAAGGTAAAGTGACTGCTGAAGTCGTTGATGTACGTGGCGAAATCCATGACAACCTATCCGCCAAAAAATCTTTGTTCATCCGCTCCACTGGCAAAGTGATTGGCACAGTCCAATACGCTGAGATTGAGATTGAAAAAGGTGGCGATTTACAAGGTAATCTTCTTAAATCTGACAGCGGTTACAACGCTTCTTAAGCTTTCATTGGGAACTGAATATGTTTGGCAAAAAAACCGAGAATGAAAATTCAGAATTTTCATCAGAACAATATGAATCAGCAGAATCAGTTGAAAATACTGCAACTGAAGAATCAGCGCAGCAACAAAATTCTTTAGCCTCGCTCAAACCTTCGATCATCAGTGAAGGCTTTGAGTTCACGGGTGACATGAAATCTGGTGGCTCAATTACGGTTGATGGCACATTCAAAGGTAATTTGGCGGTGCAAACTCTTTTGATTGGCGCCAATGGTTATGTTGATGGCACAGTCAGTGCAGATAGCATCAATGTCAAAGGTCGCTTAGCTGGTACAGTGAGTTGTCGCGATATCGTCATTGGTGGCCGAGCCACTGTTGATGGCGCCATCACGTACAGCAGCATCACCATTCAACGTGGCGGCACGGTCAAAGGTGATCTAAAACGCAAGTGATTCAAGTATTTTCAGATTATTGAAAATACTTGTGTTCAATTGATTGGCTCTGACCCAATAAAAAAGCTCACATGTGTGAGCTTTTTTTACATTGAAGACTGATTAACGCTTTTCTTGCATCGCCCGAATCACGTCCGAGGCCTGATTAGCAGTTTTCTTATCCACTTGCTGAATCACCAAGCCCAATACCTTGGCACCATGCTCAATACCGATTGAACCGTAGGTGACATCACCACGGACTTGGGCAGTCTGATGGAACTCCACCCGTTCAGTGGCATAGATGTTTCCTTCAACCTTGCCAGCAATCATCACACGATGGGCAAAAATATCGCCAATCACTTCACCGCTTTCACCAATGGCGACGGTGACTTTGGAGTCTTCTTCACTTTCAATATTACCGACCACCTTGCCATCAATGCGCAAGCTCTCCCCTACGACCATGCGACCGTAGATTTCTGAGGTTTTACCAATCAAGGTATCAAACCGTTCATTGGTGGGTATTAGCAAGTTTGATTTTCTTTTGCCAAACATAGATTGTCTCCATTGACTTTCATATTTTAGATCTATTTGCATTACTCTATCGCATTTCAATGACTTCTCAATTAGCTTTAGAGGCAATTTGAAAAATTGCCTTAATATTCATACATGAACACAGAATTATTTGAATACCCCAAACAAGATGCTTCTGGGGCAACTTGTATTGCTCAAGCTTGGGCAAAGACCCCCAAACCACTGCAAGAAGAACAAAAAAAGCAGGTAATTCAAGCGATTAAATCTGAATTGGCTCAGCAAAATGCTGTGTTAGTGGCCCACTATTATGTGGATGGCGACATTCAAGATTTGGCCTGGGAGACGGGTGGCTTTGTCGCTGACTCTTTAGAAATGGCTCGTTTTGGAAAAAATCATTCTGCCAAGAAATTAATCGTGGCAGGCGTCAAATTCATGGGTGAAACCGCCAAAATTTTGAGTCCAGAAAAAACTGTACTCATGCCAGATTTGGATGCCACCTGCTCTCTTGATTTAGGCTGTCCTGCCTCAGACTTCAATCAATTTTGTGATGCCCACCCCGATCGTGAAGTGGTGGTTTATGCCAATACCAGCGCTGCCGTAAAAGCTCGGGCCGATTGGATGGTCACCAGCTCATGTGCCTTAGCGATTGTTCATCAACTGCATCAAGCGGGCAAAAAAATATTGTGGGCACCTGATCGCCATTTGGGACGATACATTCAAGATCAAACTGGTGCAGACATGCTACTTTGGGAAGGTCATTGCATTGTTCATGATGAATTTAAGGCAATTGAACTTGAAACCCTAAAAAAGAAACATCCCTTGGCTCAAGTCTTAGTCCACCCAGAATCGCCGGCTCATGTGGTTGATTTAGCGGATGTGGTCGGATCAACTTCAGCCATGATTAAAGCCGTGGTTGAGGGAAGCGCCAAAGAATATATTGTGGCTACGGACAAAGGCATTTTGCATCGCATGCGTCAATTGGCCCCGGAGAAAGTATTGATTGAAGCCCCCACAGCGGGTAATAGCGCCACTTGTAAGAGCTGCGCCCATTGCCCATGGATGGCGATGAATGGCCTGCAAGGAATTTTGGATTGTTTACTAGACCAATCCGGAGAAATTTTGATTGAAGAAACGATTCGCAGTAAAGCAATCACTTGCATTGAGAAAATGCTTTCTTTTACTGCCAATCACCCTGAACTTTTGGCCAAAGCACAACATGGCTTTGTCAAAAATATTGGCGCGGCTTAAATTAGATAATTATTTATGTTTAATCACAACGAAACCTTGTTAGAGGCGCGCGAGCGTAATATTCACGATGCATTGATGGAAGACATTGGCACTGGGGACTGGACTGCACAATTGGTTCCCAATGATGGTGTCATTCATGCCAAACTGATTGTTCGCCAAGAGGCTATTCTTTGTGGGCAAGCTTGGTTTGAAGGTTGCTTAAAGCAACTTGATCCCACATCCATCATCCAATGGCATTATCAAGAGGGTGACTTGATGAAACCAGATTCAACTGTTTGCGACATCACCGCCAAACCCAGAGCCCTCCTTTCAGCTGAACGCCCAGCAATTAATTTTTTACAAACACTCTCTTGGACAGCGACCATCACCCATCAACATGTCAAAGCGATTGAAGGTGCCAGTCCCAATCCTCATGGTTGCGCAGTTTTAGATACCAGAAAAACCATTCCCGGTTTGCGCCAAGCTCAAAAATATGCGGTGACCGTTGGTGGTGGCAAGAATCAACGTTTGGCACTCTGGCATGGCATTTTGATTAAAGAAAATCACATCGCAGCAGCAGGCAGTGTGACAGCAGCACTTAAAGCTGCTCAGCAGCTGAATGCCGGTGTTGATATCCAGATCGAGGTAGAGAACTTAAGCGAACTGCAAGAGGCCTTGAATGCCGGAGCCAAAAGTATTTTGATTGATAACTTCACCCCAGATCAAATGCGCGAGGCGGTAGCCACGACCCAAGGCGCAGCGCTTCTTGAAGCTTCTGGAGGCGTTGGCTTGAATCAACTCAGAGAAATTGCAGCCACTGGGGTTGATCGAATCTCAATTGGTAAGTTAACCAAAGACGTGATGGCGGTTGATTTCTCTTTACGAGTTCAGTGACGATTGAGTGGTGTCAAAATGGTTGGATACGACACCGTCCAACTTTGTGGGTAATCACGGCTGTAGTGCAATCCACGACTTTCTTTGCGCATCAAGGCTGAACGCACAATCAACTCTGCACAACTTAATAGATTTCTGAGCTCGAGCAAATCTCTCGTGACCCTGAAGTTTGCATAATATTCCTGCACTTCACTTTGCAATAATTCAATGCGATGTAAAGCTCTCTCTAAACGACGATTGGTTCTCACAATCCCTACATAGTTCCACATCAATAAACGCAGTTCATCCCAGTTATGGGAAATCACCACGCTCTCATCCGCATCTTCCACCCGACTTTCATCCCAAGCCGGCACTTCGGGCACCTCTTTTAACGGATGTTGCTGAATTTGTGCAGCCGCTGATTTACCAATCACCACGCACTCTAGCAATGAATTACTGGCCAAACGATTGGCGCCATGCAAGCCTGTGTAAGTGGCCTCTCCTACGGCATATAAACCTGTTAAATCTGTCTTACCTTCTAAATCCGTCACCACACCACCACAGGTGTAATGAGCCGCAGGCACCACCGGAATGGGGTTCTTAGAAATATCAATACCCAAGGCAGCACATCTTGCATAAATGGTGGGGAAATGTTCTTTTAAAAATGCTTCGCCCAAATGGGTGGCATCTAGCAACACATAATCCAAACCATGCTTCTTCATTTCAAAGTCAATGGCACGAGCCACGATGTCTCTGGGTGCCAATTCAGCACGTTCATCATGACTGGGCATGAAACGAGTGCCATCGGGTAACTTGAGTTGAGCACCCTCACCACGCAAGGCTTCAGTGATTAAGAAGGTTCTGTCTTGCGGGTGATACAAACACGTAGGATGAAACTGTACAAATTCCATATTGCCCACACGGCAACCTGCACGCCAAGCCATGGCGATTCCATCACCCGTGGCAGTTTCAGGGTTACTGGTGTAACGATAAACCTTGCCTACACCTCCTGTAGCCAAAACCACAGCAGAAGCAGAAATGGCCTCAATCTTTCCACTGGAAATATCTAATGCATACACGCCATAACAACGATCAGCGCGCGCGTTCTTTTTATTTTTTAAGTGGCGATTGGTAATTAAATCTAAAGCCATCCAGCGCTCTAACAGCTGAATATTGGGGTGAGCTTTGGCTTTATCTAATAAAACCTCATGAATGGCTTTGCCGGTGGCATCTGCTGCATGTGCAATGCGGCGATGACTATGACCACCCTCGCGGGTCAAATGAAGTCCTTTAGGACCTGCAGGATCGGTTGTAAAAGGCACACCTTGAGAAACCAACCAGTCAATGGCAGCAGCACTGCGTTCTGCGATGTATCGAGCCGTTGCTTCGACCACCAAACCTGCTCCCGCTTCTACAGTGTCTTTGACATGAGCATCGACACTGTCTTGCTGATCTAAAACACCCACAATGCCACCTTGAGCCCAAGCAGTGGCTGACTCAGATAAACCTCGCTTAGCCATGATGATGACTTGCTGTGACTTGGCCAGTTCTAAAGCCACAGTCAGGCCCGCCAAACCGGCGCCAATCACGACGACAGGTAAAGTTGGTTTAGCTGAAATAGAAGTCATCAGAGAATCTTAACTGAGCTTGGCCGCGTGCTCGCGGGTCTCATGAAAAACAATCTGTGGCCAACGCTCTTGAGTGACTCTTAGATTCACGGCTGAACTCGCCAAATAAGCCAAATTATCTGCCGCATCTAGAGCCAACTGATGCCCTGCGGAGGAATTTTGAAAATCAGTCATGATTTTTTTATCGTCACAAGTCACCCACCTCGCACAATTGATGCTGGCTGTATCAAATACAGCATCAACGCCATATTCGTTCATGAGACGACTGGCCACCACCTCAAATTGAAGTGCGCCCACAGCGCCCAAAATCAAATCGCTGCTATTTACAGGCTTAAACACTTGTACTGCACCTTCTTCGCCCAATTGCTGTAAACCTTTTTGCAATTGCTTAATCTTCATCGGATTCCGAATCCTGGCAACCCTAAAAAAGTCTGGAGCAAAGTAAGGAATGCCTGTGAACTGCAATGCCTCACCTTCTGAGAAGCTATCACCAATTTGCATATTGCCATGATTGGGCAAACCAATGATGTCCCCCGCATAGGCCTCTTCAACTTGCTCACGACTAGACGCCATGAAGGTCACCACATTGGAGACCTTCACATCACGATTGATGCGCAAGTGATTAATCTTCATGCCACGCTCGAACTTGCCAGAACAGACTCTCAAGAAAGCAATGCGATCTCGGTGAGCTGGATCCATATTCGCTTGAATTTTGAAGACAAAGCCACTGAACTTTTCCTCACGAGGATCTACAGATCGAACGGTGGCATCACGCTCTCGAGGAGCCGGCGCCCAATCCAACAAAGCATTGAGAATCTCTCGTACACCAAAGTTATTGATGGCAGAGCCAAAGAAAACTGGGGTTTGCTGACCACTTAAAAAACGCTGTAAATCAAATGGGTGAGACGCCCCCTGAACCAATTCCACTTCCATTTTTAGCTGAGTCATTTCATCGGGAAACATCTGATGCAGTTCAGGATTATCAATACCCTTCATCACAACAAACTCTTGATCCGCACGATCATTACCTGCTGCAAATAGCAAAATTTCATCATTGATCAAATGGTAAACACCGCGGAAATTTTTTCCCATGCCAATGGGCCAAGTCACTGGGGCACATTCAATCTTCAAGACGGACTCTAATTCGTCTAACAACTCCATTGGATCTCTGGTTTCACGATCCATTTTGTTGACGAAAGTAATGATGGGAGTGTGTCGCATGCGACACACATTCAACAGTTTGATGGTTTGTTCTTCGACACCTTTGGCGGCATCAATCACCATCAAGGCAGAGTCAACCGCAGTTAAAACTCGATAAGTGTCTTCAGAAAAGTCTTGGTGACCTGGGGTATCCAATAAATTCACCACATGGTCACGGTACTCAAACTGCATCACCGAGCTGGCCACAGAAATACCGCGTTGCTTTTCAATTTCCATCCAATCTGAAGTGGCATGGCGTCCGCTCTTACGAGCCTTCACGGTTCCCGCCAATTGGATCGCTCCTGAGAACATCAAGAGCTTCTCAGTTAAGGTGGTTTTACCGGCATCAGGGTGAGAAATAATGCCAAAAGTCCTACGTCTTGCGACTTCGCGGACAATATCGTTACTGTAATTCATAGGCTTTTCAATCAAATAGCCCTATAGTTTAGTTTAGACAGGCCTTTAAGGTCATTTATTAGAATGAATTGAAACTTTAAATCTATCAAGCCAGCGACATGAGCAATCCAAGCGAGAAAAAAGCACCCCCCGCCCAAAAACATGAAATTCGACCCACTCAATCGGTTGAATTGCTCAAAGAGCTGCATATTTTGACTCGTGATGGCAAGCTCAACCAAGATAGTCGTCGCAAATTAAAACAGGTTAACCATTTGGTGCAATTCATTGAACCTCTTCTAAAAGAGGTATTAGACCGAAAAGAGTCCATGATTCTGGTCGATCATGGTGCAGGTAAATCTTATTTGGGTTTTATTCTCAATGATCTTTTTTGCAAATTACAAAATAAGTCCACGCACATTATTGGCATTGAAGTTCGTGAAGATTTAGTCAAAAGTTCTCAGGAACTGGCTGAGCGACTTCATTTTGACAACATGTCATTCCTGCATCTCAGCGCTGAAAACTCTCTGACATCCTCGCTTATACCCACTGAGGTAGATGTGGTCACCGCCCTTCATGCCTGCAACACCGCCACCGATGATGCGATTCGTTTTGCCTTGGCCAAAAAAGCCAAACATGTTGTTTTGGTTCCATGCTGCCAAGCTGAAGTGGCAGCGAGCCTCAGAAAAACCAAAGCACAATCTCTTAAAAATGAACTGTCAGAAATTTGGCGCCACCCCATTCATACACGAGAATTTGGCAGCCATATTACAAACGTGTTACGTTGTCTTCAATTGGAATCCCATGGTTTTGATGTGATGGTCACAGAATTGGTGGGCTGGGAACATTCCATGAAAAACGAATTAATTATTGCAACGCAAAAGAATTTGCCTGGCCAAAAAGCTGGCGAGAGAAAAGCAAAACTCCTAGAAGAAATTGGTTTGAGTAGCTTGGCTGAGCGCTTTGCTTGATCATTGATTTGGATAATAAAAAAGGCTGCCTAGGCAGCCTTTTTTAATCTCACGAATGAGGAATTACTTGCGCTTGTTAACAGCGTCTTTAAATGCCTTACCAGCTGTGAACTTAACAGTCTTAGCTGCAGCAATCTTGATGGCTTCGCCAGTCTTTGGGTTACGGCCTGTACGTGCAGCACGCTTGCCTGAACCGAAAGTACCAAAACCGATCAATTGAACTTTGTCACCTTTAGTAACTGCTTTAATGATTGTCTCGATAGATGTGTTCAAAACACGCTCAGCAGATGCTTTAGAAATGTCGGCGTCTTTTGCAATTTTTTCTACTAATTCAGCTTTATTCATTATTTACCTTTCAACATTGGAACTGGGAGTATATACAAACAGTTAGAATTTTTATAAAAAATTTTATGCCTGTTGTACTGCTCCTATTAAAGCACAGAATCTCTTTACGAGCTAGCATTTATAACCTTCTTTAGGGTTTCACCTATGTATTACCATGGGTTACAGGCTTTTACCAGAAAAAACGCCAGGCAATTCAAGGCATGCACCGTTTTAAGGCGACATGATTTCTAAGCCACCCATATAAGGTTGCAATGCTTTAGGAACTCTCACACTGCCATCGGCTTGTTGATAATTCTCAATGATGGCCACACCCGTTCTTCCTACAGCCAATCCAGAACCATTGAGCGTATGAACTAACTCAGGCTTGCCTTGCCCTACTTTAAAACGCGCTTGCATTCTTCTTGCCTGGAAGTCACCCATATTTGAACAAGAACTGATTTCGCGATAAGTATTTTGAGCGGGCAACCAAACTTCTAAATCATAAGTTTTGGTGCTGCCAAACCCCATGTCGCCCGTGCATAGCAATACTTTGCGATAAGGCAACTCTAGCTTTTGCAAAATAGCTTCAGCATTTGCAGTTAAGGCCTCTAGAGCCACCATGGACTCTTCAGGCTTGGTAATTTGTACCAGTTCAACTTTCTCAAACTGATGCTGACGAATCATGCCACGCGTATCACGCCCATAACTGCCTGCTTCAGATCTAAAGCAAGGTGTGTGCGCCACAAATTTCTTAGGCAATTGTTCGGCAGGTGTGATCGTGTCACGCATTAAATTGGTGACAGGAACTTCTGCTGTAGGAATCAAGTAGAAATTTTCATAAGCCGCTTCCACTGATTCATCTTGGTCATCACCACCAACTTTTCGAGGCACCTTAAACAAATCTGCCTCGAACTTAGGTAACTGACCTGTGCCACGCATGGAGTCGGCATTGACAATAAATGGGACATAGACCTCGTGATAACCCACTTGAAGATGGTTATCCAGCATGAACTGAGCCAATGCACGATGCAAACGTGCAATGTGACCATGCAGGACAGCGAAACGAGAACCAGTCACCTTCACCGCATTATCAAAATCTAAACCTAAAGGGGTCGCCAAATCAACATGATCTTTGATTGGAAAATCAAATGTGGGCGGCGTGCCCCAACGGGTGATTTCTAAATTATTATTTTCATCCTTACCAGTAGGAACGCTTTCATGCGGAATATTGGGAATATTCATTAAGAAATCATTAAGCTGCGCTTGAATGACTGTGAGCTTTTCGGTCAATTCAGCCAACTCTTGATTGACGCTACTGGACTCAGCCATTTCGGCAGAGGCATCCTCACCCTTGCCCTTTTTCATACCAATGGCTTTGGCCAATTGATTGCGTTTGGCTTGAAGCTCTTCCGTGCGACTTTGAACTTGTTTGCGCTCGGACTCTAAAGCAACAAATGTATCTTTCTCTAAGATAAATTTACGATCGGCCAAGCGTTGGGCAACAGCGTCAATGTCTTTACGTAAAAGCTGAATATCAATCATGAATTTCTCAATGCAATTTTAATTATTGGGCGTTTAAAACATCAGCGCCTGGTGGCGGGGTAAATTTAAATACATTCGCCCCTAGACTTTTATTAATTTGAATTTTACTCAGGTTAATGAGAACAATCGTACCAAAATTGTCATGCAACTCAAGGCCTACAGGTAAGCCATTACTCATACCAATGCCAATTCGACCATAGGGTAACT
>CAYVBV010000053.1:0-13046 GCA_964449745.1 uncultured Polynucleobacter sp.
GAATTCCCAGATTTTGAAAATGATATTGTAACAACATATCAATATTACTTACCACGTATTGATATAATGGTAATCAATCGTTATGGCAAACTCTATATTGTAAAGGGTAAGAGTGCAACAAGTCCTAAGGAACCAAAAGTACCAGATGATTCAGTAGGTTTATACGTTTTCAATCAAAAGGCTTATGTTTTCGATGTTAAAGAAGATATTGAAGTTACACCGATTGATAATCGTAGATTCACAATGCGTCAGATTGGTAGATTAGAAAATCGTATTAAAAACGTTGAGTATTACACACAACTTAATATGCTTGAAAATGAAACCAAAGCATATCAAATTAAAGATGCTGATGGTTTAGATCGATTTAAGAATGGATTCTTTGTTGACGACTTTGCCGGCCACGGTGTTGGAGATGTTTTCAATAGTGACTATGGAGTTGCAATTGATTATAACAAGAAAGAATTACGTCCAGTATCTACTGCGGTGTTCTTAAACTTAGAAGAAACGAATACAACTCAACTTGATCGAATTTCTAATGGATACGTAAAAATCGGCGATCATTTTACGCTTAAATTTACCGAAGAAAGATTCATTGGTAATAATAAAGCTACAACTACAATTAATATTAACCCATACGCCATGAATACTGGTATTGGTAAAATTACTAGTAACAAATCTTCGGATGTATGGTTTGATGTTAATCGTCTACCTGATATCTATCGTGATGTTAATGGAAACTATGATTCTCTATCGCCCAATGCTAATAGTAAAGGTAGTACCGGTACTGTTTGGGGAGCATGGGAAACATTACAATATGGCGTGCAAGGTGGAACAGAAGAAGTAAGACGTCGCTCCGGAACTCAAACCATTGTACAAGAAACAGTTGATACTGTAACAAATAACGACGTTATTCAAAGTAAGACAGTAATTCCTAAAATGCGTGATGTTTCAATTGACTTCTCAGCTGAAGGATTGAAACCAAATACGCGGATGCAAGTTTTCTTTGGTAATATTAATGTTACCGCTGATTGTATTGTCGTTAATGACGCTAATACATCATATACTCCAACTACACTAAGTAGTTCTACTTTAGCAAGTATGGGCAATTTAGTTCAGTCCCTTAAGACTGATAGTGAAGGTAACTTATCAGGGGTATTCCATTATAAAGCATCTAAGTATGATTTGAATACTGGGACATACGTATTGCGACTTAGTGATAGTCCAAAGAATGATCCTAAACTAGAAACTACTTCTGCTCAAATGACATTTACATCATCGGGTGAATTGCGCAACGTTGCGAACGAAATTGTTTCTACTCGTAATGCTATTATTACAACCGAAGAAGTTTATGAATCTACTTCTAAATTTATTGCTACGCAGTATAGTGCATATGGCACTTCACTTGGAACAAAGTGTAAGGGTAAAAATCTATATGGTATTTATGCTGATGGATCTGGTGGCTCATTTGAAACATTGATCAATACTAATGATATTGAAGTTTGTGGATACTCAGATCCAGGTACAACGCATCCAGCTCAAGGAACATTTATTGCTTATGATGAATGTGATGGGTTTAGTAAATTAGCTCAATACGCTGATGGATTTGGCGGAACATATCAAGCAATTGCTATAGAAAATTCACCAGATTGTGGATATACTAATACTAATCCTAATTGTACAGCGTCTGGCTCGTTATTATCAGCTGCTTGTGCTGGATATACTCGTACACAAACTTATGCAGATGGAAATTGTGGTACTTATACAGTAGTTAATGAATTCTCAGAAGCGTGTGGATACGAAGTTGTTGTTACTAATGATGATGATGAAACTACGTTTGTAGTTGATGTCGCATACGACGATGATAATGGAGTATATACCGATAGTGATCCTACAGTTGTTAATGATAATTCAACAGATAGAAATGATGTTGATGACGCAGTTGCCTTTAATAGTGCTACTGTAAGAGCGACCGATGTGGTTGTTGGTTATGCTTTTGGTAAGAGCGTCAATGATCAAGAAAGATCCGCTATTGAAAAAATCGCGGCTGAAAGAGGCCTCACTAATGAAGTACTAGCTAATGTCCAGATTGCTGATACATATATTACTAACAATGGAATTGACTGGGATGCTGATGGTGGTGGTTATAATATTCCAGCGCATAATGATGAAGCTGTAATTCTATTCCAAGTTGTAAAAGATATCTTAGTTGGTGGTAATAGCCTTGATTCGGTTAGAAATGCTTCAGCTGCTGGTATTGATGAAGGGGCAGCAGATTGGGTTGCAAATGGTGGAGATCTTGATACATATTTTAATGCGCACGCATTACAGATTGTAACGGCACTAGCAAATCCAGATAAAATGCAAGAAGTAAATCCTAATTATCAAGGCCTTGCAGGTATGATTTCTACCGCAATGAGCAATGGCGTATAATATAAGAATCGTAAAATAGGAAAAATTAATAATGTCAAAAATTGTAAAACCAGTTGCACAATCCTTTTTTATTGAGGACTCTTGTATTGTAACTAAAGTTGATTTATTCTTTGCACAAAAGGATTATGATCGACCTGTTACTCTACATATTCGCCAAAACGAAAATGGCATACCTGGAAAATATATTATTCCAATGTCAGAAGTAATTGTATATCCAGATTTTATCTACACTTCTTCAAAGGGAGAAACTCCTACAGAATTCAAGTTTGATAATCCAATTTTCTTAAAGCCTGGTGAATATTCTTTGTGTATTGGATCAGATTCAAGTAATTATAATCTTTATGTTTCTGAACTAGATAATGTTGATTTAATTACTGGAAAAAGAGTCACAATTCAACCAACAGTTGGTTCATTATACAAATCACAAAATGCTTCAACATGGACTCCTGAACAATTACTAGATTTGAAGTTTAACTTATATCGTGCTTTATTTGACCCTACAAACGTTGCAACCATTGACTTTACATTACGTGGTGCACCACCAAAAACACTTGAAACAGATCCATTAGAAATTTATAATGGTAGTACTACTATGAGAGTATATCATTTTAATCACGGCATGCCAAATGGATCTTTTGTAACATTAAGAGCTATTGGTGGAGCAACTGCTGATTTAGATGGTTCATATAATACACTGTATAATATTGATATGGCTCAAATTGTTGGTGTGCCATTAGAAATTGCTGATCAAACTCTCTATGGTTATACTGTTACTCTACCAACTGCAGCAAGTGCAAGTTTAAGATTTGGTGGAAGTGGTGTTGTTGCAACACAAAACATTGTAGCAAATGCTCTTTATCCTGTTATGGCAAAGATTGAAGAAGCAGGCACGCAAATTGATGTTTCGTATAGAGGTACTAATGTTGATTACACAATTGACAGCGCTTATCAATCTCTAGAAAAAGCTACAAATGAATTAGAAAAAACTAAATTAATTGTGTCTGATACGGTGAAGGTTAATAATTTAAGCAATAACGATGATTTAGATTATAGATTAACTCTTAGTACAAATAGTGTATTACTTGCTCCTATGATTGATACTACACAGTTTGGTTTAGTTGCTGCTCAAAATATTGTTAATAGTCCAACATATGCTAGTGAAGTTACTCTTACTGAAGACTTAATTTCATTCATGTCAGCAGAAGCTGGTGTAACAGTAACAGTATCTTCTGATGACTCTACTGCTGGTACAATTTCAGTTCCATCAGGTCTTCGTGAATTAGCTCTAACACTTACTGTTGGTTCATATATGAATATTACATCAACAGCTGGAGCAAATGACGGCCAATCACGTATTGTGTCAATTTCTGACGACGGATCAGAAATCGAAATTAGTAAGTTGTCAGGTAATATCTCTACTGAAACTAGTGCGTACACAATTACAGTTGGCGCTAACTATGTTGCTGAAGAAGCTGCAACAGGTGGTAGTACATATTCTAAATACATTACTCGCCAAGTTGATTTTGCAAATCCATCAACAGCATTCAATTTACGTTTAGATATTAATAGACCTGTTGGTGCTGGTATCGATATTTACTATAAAACAAAACTAGTCGGTGAATCTGCTGGTTTATCAAACAAAGAGTTTGTAAAAATTAGTATTCCAAATATGCCAACTACTCTTGACACTAACTTTATTGAGATTGAAAAACAAGTTGATGATCTTCAACCATACGAAAGTATTGTATTCAAAATCGTATTTACTTCAAATGATGGATCAACTATTCCTAAATGTAGAAATCTAAGAATTATTGCATTGGCTTAATATATTATGACGGAGAAGTTAAAAATTGAACCTAAAGATGGCTTTAATGATTTAGTAAAAGATACTTTTAATAAAGCTATTATTAATACTGACGAACGTGGATACCAAAACTATATTTTGAAACGTCAAAGGTCTATTGAGATTGATAATAAAATCGAATCTTTAGAATCAGATATAAATAACATCAAGGGTGACATTAAGTTAATATTGTCACTATTGCAGAATAAATAGGAATTCAGATGGCAACAATAGTGCTTAGAAACGTTAAAGGCTCTCCTCTAACTCATACAGAGTTAGATGCTAACTTTTCGAATATTAATACCGATTTAGACTTAAAAGCTCCTATTGCATCACCAGTCTTTACGGGCAACGTTACTGTAGGTGGAGACCTTGCTGTTGCTGGTACAGTTTCATACACTAATGTTACTAACCTTTCTGTTGCTGACACTATTATTTACGTTAACCGAAGAGTTGAAGCTACAATTACTAATGCAGTTGGTGATGGTACATATGTAACATATACTGCAGACAATAATTATTCACCTGGCAATATAGTTTCGGTTACTGGTTCTACGCCTTCATCATTTGATATTACCGATGTTGAGATCTTTTCAGCTACTCCAACAGGGTTTGTTGTTGAATCAACAAATACAGATACTTGGGTATCTGGTGGTACAGCATATGCTAAGACTGAATCAAATGTAGATATGGGTCTGGCTGGTGGATATTATGATGGTAGTTATGCTCACACTGGTATTTTTAGAGATGCAACAGATAATGGTACATGGAAATTCTTTGAAGGGTATATTCCTGAAGCAGAAATTGAGATTAATACTGGTGACCCATCATTTGCTTTAGCTCCTGTAGCAGCATCTAACTTTATTGGTCCATTACAAGGTAATGCTGATACAGCAACAATATTAGAAACAAGTCGATCGATCGCCATTGACGGATTAGTTGCTGGTAGTATTTTATTTGATGGTTCATCAGATGTTACAATTACAACAGCCTTGAACGTCACAGATCTTACTATTCCAGGTACTGTTACTGCTACTGATTTTAACTCAACATCAGATATTATATTAAAAGATAATATTCAACCAATTGTTGGAGCTTTACGTACAGTTAATAAATTGAGAGGCGTCACATTTAATTGGAAAAATAATGGTGATGACGCAATTGGTGTAATCGCACAAGAATTAGAAAAAGTTTTACCGCAATTAGTGCATGAAGGTCCAGATGGTATCAAACGCGTATCTTATGATTCTTTAATTCCACTTCTAATCGAAGCTGTTAAAGAACTATCAAATAAAGTTGATAAAATTGTCGAATAAATAAAATAAATAGATACCTCTCGCCGAGTACTTTAAGGAGATACGAAGATGGCAATTAAGGTTTCAGGAACCACGGTTATCGATGATAGCCGAAACCTCACCAATGTCGCAGATTTAACCACTACAGGAAATGCTGTTCTAGGTGGTAATATTGAAGCGACCAGTTACAAGGGTAAGCTTCAAGCTTTAGGTGATATTAGCGGTACAGTTAATATTGATCTTTCGCTAGGAGATAATATTACCGCGACAGTTGCAGGTGCGGTAACTATTAATGCTACCGGTCTTAAAACTGGCGCAGTAAATACTTTTACACTCATTCTCACAAATCCTGGCGCCTTTCCACTTACGCTACTTGCTGGTCTTTTGACTTGGGATAAAAATCTAACTCCAACTTTACCAACTATTGGTAAAGCCGTTTTTATTTTTGAATCTTACGATAATGGTCTCACTTGGATTGGAACCCAGGCTTGGCGCAACATAGCTTAATGGAGCAATATAATGTCACGTAAATTGATATCTGGCGCAAAAGCATACTTAACGTATTTTGATACTGAATTCACTACTACGTTTACTACAATATATTCTCAAAATACTACTTTTTCTACTGCGTATTTTACGAATTATATTACCTCACAGCCTACTACGTTTTCTCTTGTCAGACAAACGTCAGCAGTTACTTCTGCACCATTTATTACGTATTACGATAGTGTGTGGTATTCAACATATCAAACTAGTAACCAAACTTCTCGATCTACTCAAGATTTAATTTGTGATCCGTATTCGTATAATGTTAATACATCATATACTACAACTTATCAGACACAAACCAATGAAGGTGAGACACAGATTTTTTTTACTAGTTGGCGTTATATTCAATCTACGGAAAACGGCCCAGTTTCAGACTCAGCTACACGAGATATTAATGGCAATGAGTATTACTCTGGGACTTATGATCCTTCGTGCGTTGCTGACGGATGCACAACTTATAATTACCAATATACTACAACACAATATTATACAAACTACCAATCGTATTTTAATACAGAAGTACCAGCAATCATATTCACAACATATGATACGGTCTGGGCAACTAGTTATGTTTACTCAGAGCCTGGTGCTAGCGATCCAGCTAATGGAATTTACGACTGTTATCCACAAAGTAATCCTGATGTTTTTCAATACTGTTCACAGCCAGGAATATCATGCCAAGGTTGCACTTACCAGGAAGTAATAGTAACTAATACAAGTGTGCAAACTAACGACTCGTATGTCGGTACTGCACCGCGTGCAACGTATGTAGACACATCTGCATTAGCAAATACTACATGGATAAAAGCTTTTGATATAACTTGCTCTAGTCTTATTTGTAATACTGAATATGTAACAATTGCTGGTACAACTGTTCCAGCCCCTCCTACATATCAATACACCTCAAACATTACAAGTAGAATTACGACGATTTCTGGTGAAGATTGTTATTATAGCGCGCCTCGAACAACAACATGGACTACATATTATGATACTCAATATACGAATATTCAACCAACAAGTCAACAAACTATTACTACTTTCACCACTGAATATAATACTGCGTGGAATAGTGTTGGTAATACATCATTCCCAACACAGTATATTACATCAAATGATACGTCGCGTATTACAAGCTATCCAGTATCAACTAGCAATCAAACAAGTAACCAGACTAGCTGGTATACGTCATAAATAAAGCAAAATAAGGAGAAATAAAATGTTATTCGCAAGAGTACGGGTAAACGAAGACGATACTTACGAAGTATTAGAGTGGCCTTTAAGCGAAACAGAGCTTCGAGCTAGGTTTGGTCATACAATTCTTCCAAAAACTATTACTGAAATTACTCTAAAAGATACCGAGTATGTAAGGGTTCCTGCTTCAACAAACCCAGCAGACTTTCCACAACCAACAAAAACTCATAGAGCAGTATTAGATAGTCTTATTAGAAAAGATGATGGTTTATGGCAAAGAACTTGGAAATTAGAAGAGATTGCTGATCTTGATGAAGCTTCTGAACGTTTACAACGTAAATGGAAAGAAGTAAGAGAGAAACGTGATGAATTGATGGCGGCGAATGATTGGCGTGTTTTACGTAATAGTCGTGAAACACGGTTGGGTGTTACTGTTACTGAAGATATTAGTGTGATTGATGCTGAGCAGCAAAAGCTAGCTAATATTACAAGTAATTACGATGATCCATTCTTAATTGATTGGGATAACTTAGTAGGATAATGGATAAAAAATATTATGAGATTTGTTAATGAATTAATGGGTGATAAAGAAGTACAGGCTGGCAAAATTGGTACTGAAGTAATTAGAAGTAGCAGAAATACCTGGGCTGAGCAAGTTGGTGAAGAAGCGGTTAGGAGACTTGCTCCCTGGCCGACTTCTTATGATGTATCATGTCTTCAACCAACTAATTTTAGTGAATTTACTTACACTGAATTTTCTTGTGGTATTGTTGCGTCAACACAGTCAAAAGAAATTAATGCTAGGCTATATGATTTTGCATCAAAGATTGAAGCAAAAGATAATTATCAATTAGATAAATTTACCGAAGCTTTGACTGATAAATACGTATTGGAAAATGTATCTGATAAATGGAGTGGCATTAAACGCGTTGTATTTATGCCAGGACATAATATGTTAGATGTGGCAAGTCAAGAAATTCTTTCAAGATTAGCCTTTGAAGAAGATGATGTGTATGTTAAACCACATCCAATTACGCTTGATTCTAGTGTTGGATTAGTTGCTAAAAAATTTGGTTGGAATAGAATGATTCCAAAGGGAGTATCTGGTTTCAAATTATTATTAGATTGTGATGAGGTTTATACAACATCATGTTCTGAAATGTCTGTTACTGGTACAGCATTAGGAAAAAAAGTATTTAATGTTTCTAATTTTCATAATGAAGGCATTGGAGCATATCACGCTTTAAGTCGATTAATTTTTAAAGCACATGAAAAACATGGTGTTGAAGAAGCAAAGAGAATATTAAATAATGTATTATCGTGTGAATGGTCTGGATTTGTTTTTCCTTGGCAATCTAAAGAAGAAGTTGAGCATAGATTAAAATCTTTTTATGCTAAATCGCTTGAATTACGTGAAATGTATAGACCATTAGCTTTAGGTATTGGAACTTTTCTTACGCAGAGTAAGCCTATTCCTTCTGAAGAACTTAAGAAGGCAGGTATTCCAGAAAATAAGATAAGAAATAAAACGGTTTGATTATGAGTGCTGAAATTAATCATAAAGACGAAGAAGTTGGCAAAAGAATCGAACACTGCAAAAATTGCGAGCATCTTGTTCCTAAAATAAATATTTGCAAAAAGTGTGGATGTTTTATGCCAGCAAAAGTTAGATTAAAGTGGGCTTCATGTCCAATTGGCAAATGGGGAAAAGTTGATGGAGCAAAAGCTGTTCCTATTACAGTTAAACTTGATCCACCTGACCTATAAGGAAGCGTAATGGCAACTCAGTTACTTCTCAAAAAATCTAATGTAATAGCAAAAGTACCGTCATCTTCAGATTTGGAACATGGCGAACTTGCTATTAACTATCAAGATGGTATTCTATATTATAAGCGCAATGATGGTGTTGTAGATATTATTGCTCAGAAGCAACTGGGTGGTTCTTCTGGTATTCAAATCTTACCAAAGTTTGCTGACTATACAATGAATAGTGGTGATTATGTTTTTGCTGATACTTCAGGTGGACAATTTACTATCACATTACCAGCATTACCAGTACTTGGTGACTTTGCTACAATTTTTTCTGGTCAAGGTTGGGATGTCTATCCTCTTATTATCGATGGTAACGGATCAACAATTGAAGGATCTCCAGATGATGAAACATTTGAAGTACCTAACTTAAAAGTTGAATTTGTTTATGATGGAAATACATGGCAGGTTTATGCTCCAATTGATAAGCAATATGTACAATCTGTTGTAGAAACCACTGTCACCGGTGATATAATTAAATATGCTATTGCTTTAGGTTAAACACCAAAATTATATAAATAATCTAAAAAGGATTACGCGTGTCATCATTCATAACAGCATCTGCCACTAACGTAGGTACAAGTCTTACAACGGTGTATACCGCGACTGACACATGTGTACTTATTGGCTTAAATGTTGCTAATACAACAACGACTACTGTTCCAATTGACGTTGTTATGAATAATGGCATATCTGATGTATACGTCAGAAAGAATTTTAGAATTGATACTGGTTCAAACGCTGAAGTTATGGCTGGAAATAAAATAGTACTCACGTCGGGAAATACAATTGCTGTAAAGAGCGGCGTAGATGATTCGGTAGATGTAGTCTTATCACTATTATCAGGAGTTTAACAAATGGCAGGAATTGAAGGCGCAGATGGGTTCCCAGAAAATGGGGATGTTGCCGACAAGGTTTTCTATGGGTTTAGATTAAATCCGGATACTGGAGGGTTAGACGTTGAAGTAATAGATGATGATTCCCAAGCAGTAGTCTTACCTGGCTTGCAGGATAAAATCCTTGATAAATACTCTTATAAGCATTGGGTTTGGTCAAAGAATTCTCTTCAATTCCAATGGGGCAACAACGGACACTTACAGGTTAAAATAGTATGACACAATTAATAGATCTAGGTAAATTAAGATTTCACTTTGCAGGTGACTGGGTTAGCTCAACCGCGTATGAATCTAATGATATTGTAAAATACGGCGGTAACGTATACGTATATACATATGCGCTTAAATCAGCAGGAGTTCTTCCTACTGATGAATCACGCTGGGCGTTGATGATCGAAGGTTTTAATTTCCAAGGTGAATTTGATACAGCTGTAAACTACAAAATTGGTGATACAGTAGCACACGGTGGTGTTGTTTATGTATCAATCAAAGATTCTTATAATATTACTCCTCCGAATGCAACATATTGGAGCCGTTTCTTAGATGGTATTCAATACGAAGGTGAATATGACGCAAATACATTCTATCAGAAAAATGATGTAGTTGTTTATGGTGGTTCTGTCTTTGTTGCAAAACAAGATACTACAAATAATCTTCCAACTGATACTGTTTTCTGGGATAAGTTTGTTGAAGGTGTAAGCCCATCTGGTGTCTATAACGAAGCAGCTGCATATGTACCAAACGACTTAGTTGCATATGGTGCTAACATTTATCGCGCCAAAGTAGAGACAACCGGCAATCCTCCTTCTGATACTGCATATTGGGAACTTTATGTTGGTGGTATTAAGTTCTTAGGACAATACGACAACGTAACAGAATATTACGTAAACGACGTTGTTGCTTATGGTAATACAATATACCGTGCACGTGAAACACAAACAGCAGTTCTTCCAACAGACACAAATGGTTGGGAAAAATTAACTGGTGGTATTGCTTTCCAAGGTTCATGGGATGTTGGAACTACTTACTATGATGGCGATGTCGTTGCTTATGGTAATGAATCATATCGTTCTACTACAACACAAACTGGCGTAAATCCAACTGGTTCTGCTGATTGGATTCTTTACGGTGCTGGTACTTCTTACAAAGGTAATTACTCAAACGCTACCACATATTACATTGGTGATATTGTTAGTTATGGTGGTAATACCTATATTGCTACTATTGAGACTGCAGGAAACGTTCCTACAGATACCAATAGCTGGAATCCTTTTGCTGCTGGCTTCTCATACGAAGGAGTCTATGCTAGTACTACACAATATTACATCGGTCAGGTTGTAAGCTTTGGTGGTTCACTCTATCAAGCTACTGTTGATACAATTAATGATACTCCTTCTGATCTCAATGATTGGGATAAGATCGTATCTGGTATTAAATCAACTGGCCCTTGGACATCATTAACAGAATATGCCACTGACGAAGTTGTAACGTATGGTGGTAATACATTTATCTGTATCGTACCACATGCCTCTGGTACTGACTTTAATGTAGATCTAGATACTAATGGATATTGGCAAAAATTCAACTCTGGCATTCGCTGGAGAGGCGTTTGGTTATCTACTACTCAATACTATAAAGATGATGTAGTAAAAGCTGGTTCATCTTCTTATATCGCAAACCAAGATGTAATTGGTGGTTTAAGCCCTGCAAGTGATCCTGTTCCACCTGAGTGGTCAAACTTTGCTACTGGTGCTGAAGGCTTCTTATCAAAAGACGGCGATACAATGTTGGGTTATCTCACATTGTTTGCAGATCCTACTGATGCTCTTCATGCCGCAACTAAGCAATACGTTGACCGATTTGTAAATGCAACAGACGGAGGTACAGTTCAGGGTCCTCTAGTATTTGATGATACTGCAGCTAATGGAGCAGGCCTCACCCTACAAAATGGCGCTGATATGGAAATCGATGGCGGTGTATTATCGCTAACGAATGGCGCATCATTGAATATCGATGGTACTTCTAGTCTTGCCGAAGTTACAGTTGATGGTGATATTAACCTCAACGGTGGTAACTTAGATACTACACAGACTTCTATTAACCTTGTTAATGCTAATGCTACAACAGTTAATATTGCAGGTGCTGCTACTTTAGTAGATATTGGTTCAACAACAGGTACAACTAGTATTAATAACAACCTAGATGTTGATGGTAATATCAACGTCGATGGTGGTACAGTTAGTTCAAATACTGCTTCATTAGACCTTTTCAATACAAACGTTACTACTGCTAACGTCTTAGGTGATGCAACATCTATTAGTATCGGTGCTTCTACTGGTACAACCACGATTAATAACAACCTAGTGGTTGTTGGTACTACAGCATTCACTGGTGGTACTATTGAACTAGGCGATGGCGATGCAGATAATGTTGTTTTCGGTGCAGATGTTAACTCAAATGTTATTCCAAACGTTGATGATGCTTACGACTTAGGTACTGCAACCAAAGAATGGAAAGATATTTTCATCGATGGTACTGCAAAAATGGATACGGTTGTCGTTGATGAAACACTCAGCGTAACTGGTAATACTTACCTAACTGGTGAATTAGACACTGGTATTGGTGGTACAACATATACTAATACTTCACTTGATCCAACTGGTTTTGATAATAATCATCCAGATACACGTGGTATTATTGAATTCTCTGATAACGGTACACGTATTTACTCTATCGGCACTGATGGTGTTGTTACAGAGCGTGAAGATTCAACGTTTGCAACTGGCACCGCATACTCTGTAGCTGCTACTGCTAAAACGTTGGTCATGTATCCTGCTGCTGGACAAGCTAACTTTACTTACTGGATTAACGGTGTACGTTATGAAAAGACTAGCCTACAGTCAGTAACTGCTGCTTCGATTGATGAATACAACTACTTCTACTTTGATGAAAATACACTAACTACATCAAGCGTAAGAGACGACGTTTCCCTTATTACTTACGCTAACGTTGCTTCATTATATGGAAGTC
>CAYVBV010000054.1:0-10112 GCA_964449745.1 uncultured Polynucleobacter sp.
GTAATCAGGCAGTGATTGATTGACTTGGGTAATGGCAGCTTCAATCTCTTCTGTGTTTACTGAAGGTTTGCTGGGCACAATCAATGCGCAAAGTTCAGGCTGACAGTCTCCCATCACCACAGCTTGAGCAATGGTGGGTAGACCCATCAATAGCGCTTCTGGCCATTCAGGGGATACATTTCGACCATAGCTTGTGATGAGAACATTTTTTTTGCGACCGTTGATGAATAAAAAGCCTTCCTCATCTAAGTGGCCCAAATCACCCGTTTCTATCCAGCCGTCTTGAGATGGTGCTTGGTTTAAATAATGCGTTGAATGGCTGTCCTTGATTTGAATTTCACCATCTGCAGCAATCCGAACATGTCGATTGGGTAGAGGTTTGCCCGCGCTACCAAGTTTTTGGGTGGAGGGCGTATTTAATGACACCACTGAGCTGCATTCAGATAAGCCATAACCTTCATAAGCAGGGATTCCTAATTGTTGAGCCTTTTGAATCAATTCAGGAGATGTTTTCGATCCGCCCACTGCAACAAACTTTAAGCTTTTGAGTCGCTCATCTTGGGGGTGGCTATTGGCAACAATGGCTTGCAACATTTGCGGCAACAAAATAATACTTTGCGCTTGATGTTGCTCGATGGCTTTCATGCATTGAACTGCATCAAACTGACTTGAGCCATGAAGGCCGACTTGAGCCAGAGGCACGCAAATATTTTCAGCACCCATGAGCAATGCCGTATACACACCGGCCACGTTCTCTAATAAAACTGATAGCGGCAAAACATTCAAATGTTTTCGGATATTCAATGCTTGCAAAGAATCTTTGAGTGATTGAGCAACATCCCATTGTTGCTGACTGCTCAGGCACACCCCTTTGGGTTCTGAGGTCGTACCTGAGGTGAATGTTACTTTTTGTACATGATTTAAATTCGGTTCAGCTGACATGCTTGAAAGAATGCTAACTCTTTCAAACAGCTGAAGTCCGCCTGAGTATTCGTTCTTAAAAACAAAGCCTAAATTTCTAGCATGATCTTCATGCGTCACAAAAATAGCTTGCATGCCACTGCTTTGAATGGTGTGCATCCATTGTGTGGGAGTAAAGAATCCAGGAAGAGGAATGAGTGTGATGCCCAATTGATGGGTTGCTAAGTCAAGAGCAATCCACTCTAGAGAGTTGTCCGCCAGAATGCCCACAGCTGCGCCTGGATTTTTTCGAGCCAGTAAAGCCTTAGTAATTTTTTTAATTTTTTCCTGAAGCGTATTTAAATCCCAGCTGTCATCGTTTGATGAGAGGAGAGTTGACTGTTTTGGTAAGTCAAAAGACTTCAGTAAGTCATTAAGCGAGTTTTGCATAACCTGAGGCAATATCCCCAAACATCACTTCTGGCTGGGTGCTGTAGTAGTTGCCCCATAGCTTGCCTTGATCAGGTAGGCGTTTGGGGTCGGCCTTGATCAAAGACACCAATTGAATACCCAAGCGCTTAAATGAATTAAGCAAATTTTTAGTGGCTGTAAAAGCAACCCATTTATAACCTTGCTCATGTAAGTAGCGGGTCATATTGATAATTAAAGTTCGACCAGCACCTGGATGAATGGCAGCTAAATTACCGACTTCAATGATTTGGCTGCGCAAGACATTTTCTTGAAGATGAGCCGCAATTTCCATTTCTAATGGAAGATCTAAATAAGATTCTAAAAATGCTTTTTTCTTTTCTAAGACAGAAAATCCAAGTGCCGCCAACCATTGGCCGCGCTCATCTTTGCAGCCCACCAAGATGTCGCTGAAATGATGAATGTCAGCGCCATAGGTTTTATAGAAAGTGGTCGCAATGAAACTTTGCAAGCCGGCTCTATCTGGATGGTCTTTGGTGACCCATTCAAATTGATAGCTGCTGTCCTCTGAACAGAATTCATGACTGAATACTGTATGCTTTGCATGTTGTTGGGGTGTCAAAACAAGAGCCATGACCAATCCTTTTTGCTTAATATAGGTATCACAGTAAAGGTCAAAAATTAAGGCTAAATTAAGAAAACATGGTTTTTGTAATTATTGCCATTAAAACCGATTAACTTATTGATTTTTATATAGTATTTGAACGCTTTCAGGAGTCTTATTTTGAAAAAATTGATCTTTTTGGGCTTATTTTTCATGGCATCTCACCTCATGGCCAAGCCCTTGCAAATGGGGGATGGATACCCAGTGATTCAACTGAGTGATCAACATGAGCAAGCAGTGGTGCTGAATGAGTCAGTTCAGATGGTGCTTTTTGCTGCTGGCAAATCCACCAGTGAATTAATGACAAAGACTCTAGAAGCCTTGCCGCCAACAACATTAAAAGATAAAAAAGCGCTTTATATTGCCGACATTAGTGGCATGCCAGGATTCATTACAAAGATGGTGGCCATCCCAAGAATGCAAAAGATGCCTTATTCAATTGGCCTCATCAGAGATGAAGCTTTGAGTCAGATCTTCCCTAAAAAGGAATCAGCCATCACCATCATTCGTTGGCAAGCGGGGAAGGTGACTGAGATACGTTTTGTCACAACCCAAGCAGAGATCGCCCAAGAGTTGCAGTAAGCACTTAGAAATTTTTGATAAGTGACCGCCAGCGTGTTCAGTCATAAAATAAAAAACTCAAGCAACAACGTAAGCAAGTAAACAAGTGTGAGAGCAAGGAGAGTCAGTATGTTACGTTTTGATGTGCCCCCCGTGAACGCCAATGTGGCCAGGTTCGAAGCTTTTATTACGTTTTCATTTTGCTTGATTGCACTCCTAGGATTTCCACACTTATTGCCTATTTTGGCCGTAATGGGTTTTATCAGGGGTTTCTTTGGTCACTATAAGTGCCCATCTCACCGCTTGTTCACCAAGATCATGAATGGCATGAATATCGCGGGCAAAAAAGAAAATGCAGGCGCCAAAATGTTTGCCAACAAAATTTTATTCATCGCAGCGACTGTGGCATCTATTCTGTTTTATGTCGGCAATGATTTGTGGAAAGTTCCAGCGACAGCTTTGGTGATTTTTTCTACCCTGGAATGGCTTTTGTCATTCTGCGTGGCTTGTTGGGCTTATGGCTTTTGGTACAAGTTCTTCCCGCCCAAGGCTGAATAAGCGTCCACTCGAACAATTCTTTTTTCTTTCGATCCAGCCATCAAAGCGAGTGGCTTGATCGTCACTCACTCCAAACGGCGGGTTTTTTAGCGGCTTTAGCCACCCCTTCTAAATAGGCTTCATGGGCCTCTTGCTCTTCAATTGAGGCCAGTTGAACCACCAACTGTGTTGGCAGTGCGGGTCGCTTTGAGTGTGCCTCATCACCATCCATGCCGTTGAGGTCAATCATCAAATCTTCTTGGCCTCGGGTCATGGCCAGATAGACTTCCGCCAATAATTGAGCGTCGAGCAGGGCGCCGTGTAAGGTGCGATGTTCATTGCTAATCGCAAACCTCTCGCAAAGAGCATCTAAAGAATTGCGTTTGCCAGGAAACATGTCTCTGGCCTGTTTTAAAGTGTCGGTGATCTGATGCACGTGATCAGTCGTGCGACCTTTTTTAAGAAGTCCCAATTCTGCGTCTAAAAAGCCCACGTCAAAAGGCGCGTTATGAATAATCACTTCAGCGCCTTTTAAGAAGGCAATGATTTCATCGGCCACATGCGCAAAGGTGGGTTTATCGGATAAAAACTCAACCGTTAAGCCATGAACAGCCACAGCTCCCGGATCAATGTCACGCTGTGGATTGATGTAGTGATGCAGTTGCTTGCCTGTTAAGCGACGATCAATCATTTCTAGGCAACCGATTTCAATGATGCGATCACCCGTTAAAGGGTTTAATCCAGTCGTTTCTGTATCAAGAATAATTTGGCGCATAGATTTTTAAATGAATTTCAGATTTAATCTTTTAACATTTCCGCAGGAATATCCATGGGGCCTGTACCACTGTATTTATCAAGATACAGATAAATCACTGGAGTGATGATCAGTGTCACAAATTGAGACACAATCAAACCGCCCACCACAGCGATGCCCAAAGGTTGACGTAGCTCAGCACCCGCTCCAAGACCAATTGCAATAGGTAGTGCACCCACCACAGCTGTCAGGGTGGTCATGGTAATGGGTCTAAAACGTAATAAGCAGGCCGTTCGAATGGCTTCCCTAGGAGACATGTTTTGATTGCGTTGTGCATCTAGCGCAAAGTCAATCATCAAAATCGCATTCTTTTTAACAAGGCCAATCAATAACAAAATACCAATCGTGGCAATGATGGTGAGTTCAAGGTCAAAGATACGAAGAAAAATCAATGCGCCAATCGCGGCTGAGGGAAGGCCTGCCAAAATGGTGAGTGGGTGAATATAACTTTCATACAACACGCCCAATAGAACATAAATGACTAAGACGGCTGCCAATAGCAAAATGATTTGACTGGATTGCCCGCTTTGGAACACCGCTGCATCACCGCCATAGCTGGTGATGATTGATGGAGGTAATTGCAACTCTTTGACGAATTGCTCTAATTTCTTAGTGGCTTCACCTAAGGCCACATCAGGTGCTAAGTTAAATGAAATCGTGACCGCAGGTACTTGGCCTTGGTGGTTCACAGCGGTAGGACCAATCGTGCGTCTAAATGAAGCAATGCTAGAGAGCGGTACCAATTTGTCATTCGTTCTGCCACGAACATAGATGCCATTCAAATCAGTTTCATATTGCTTGTATTCGTTGGCGGCTTGCAGAATGACCTGATAGGTGTTCACGCTGGTGTAAATCGTTGAAACTTGACGTTCACCATAGGCAGAGTAGAGCGCGTTACGGATATCGGCCACAGTCACGCCTGCGCTGGCAGCTTTCTCGCGATCAATATCAATTTGTGCTTGCAAGCCCTTCAGTTGGGAGTCTGTGGTGATGTCTTTAAAAATGCCTGGTTCAGAACGCATCTTCTCCATGACCTTAGCGGACCATTCATTGACGCCCTCAAAGCCCACGCTTTGCAAAATGTATTGGTAGCGACTCTTGGTGACTTTACCGCCTAGCTGCAAGTTTTGAATTGGTCTTAAATAAACGGCTAGACCTGGGATGTCTTTTAAATCAAAGCGTAAACTTTCCAAAGTCTTCTTCATATTGGCTCGGTCGCCGCGAGGTTTCAAATTCACAAACATGCGACCAGTATTGTTACCAGAGCTGGCTCCGCCACCCACAATCGACACTAAACTTTCAATATTGGGATTTTTGCGAACAATTTCAGCGGCTTGATTTTGTAATTCCAGCATTGCAGTGAATGACACATCATCTGCTGCTTCTGTGGTTACAAATAATTGACCGGTATCTTCTTCCGGAAAAAATCCTTTGGGGCTCCAAACAAATAAACCAATGGTGATGAGCAGTGTTGCCAAAGCTCCTTGTAATACTTTTCTTTGGTTGTTCAAAGCCCAATCCAAAGCTTTTTCATAGCTTGATAAAACTAAATTGAAGTATTTATCAAAGCTGATGGTAATGGGGCGCTCTTTGAGGGTTTGACCATGCTTGGGTAAAAAGCGACTGCAGAGCATGGGCACCAAGGTTAGGGAGACAACTGCAGAAACCAAGATGGACAAAGAAACCACAACGGCAAATTCTCTGAACAACAAACCTAAAGGTCCTGGCATGAAGAAAATGGGAATGAAGACCGCCACCAATGAAATAGAAATGGAAATAATGGTGAAGCTGACTTCGCGACTGCCCTTTAATGCCGCTTTCAAGGGCGCCATGCCTTCTTCAATGTGACGCATGATGTTTTCTAGCACCACAATCGCATCATCCACGACCAGACCCACTGCGATGGTGATGCCCAGTAAAGAAATATTATCCAAGCTGTAGCCCAGCCAATACATGATAGAAAAAGCACCAATCAAAGAGATGGGTAAGCTCAAGGCTGGAATGATGGTGGCTGAGGCATGCTTTAAGAATAAGAAAATCACCATCACGACCAAACCAATGGTGAGTAATAAAGTGAAGTTCACATCATGGATGGCTTCTCGAATCGACTTGGATCGATCAATCAGCAAATTCACTTTGATGGAGGCAGGCATTTGCTGTTCAAATTTAGGCACCATTTTGCGCACAGCATCCACCACCGCGACTGAATTGGCCGTGGGTTGACGAAGAATCGCCAAAGCAATCGAGCGCTCTCCATTGAAAGCGGCTACCGTTTTGACAGATTCATAACTTTCTTCAACCAAGGCCACATCTTTTAAACGCACTGGTAAGCCATTGCGTTGCGCAATGACTAAATTGCCGTATTCACTGGCTTTGACCAATTGTTGATTGGCATAAATGGTGAGTAATTGTCTGGGGCCATCTAAAACGCCCACTGGAGTGTTGGAATTGGCATTGTTGACAGCCTTAGCAACATCATCAATCGTTAGATTTTTGGTGGCCAATAAGGATGGGTTCACCTGAATACGAATGGCATAACGTTTTTGACCGTAAACCAATACTTGAGCTACGCCATCAATGGTTGAAAGTGTTGGAGAGATTAAGTTCTCTGCGTAGTCATTGATTTGAGATAAGTCCATGGACGGGGAGGTCATGGTCATGATCAGTACCGGTGCATCCGCAGGATTCACTTTGCGGTATGACGGTGGATTGGTCATCTCAATCGGTAAACGCTTTTGAGCACGTAAGAGAGCTGCCTGCACATCAACCGCCGCCTTATCGATGTCACGATTGTTGTTGAACTCAAGAGTGATGTTGGTCGACCCTAGACCATTGGTAGAGCTAATGACCGTGATGCCATCAATGGTTGAGAACTCTTTTTCAAGAGGTAAGGCCACCGAAGAGGCCATGTTTTCTGGGCTAGCCCCTGGCAAGCTGGCGCTGACCTGAATGACAGGAGTATTAAAGCTCGGTAAGGCCGCAACCGGAATTTTGAAATAAGCAACCGTGCCCGCCGCCACCGTGGCCAAAGACAGCAAAATTGTCATGACGGGACGACGTATGCATAACTCAGAAATATTCATGACAAATTATTTTCCAGCGTTAGCTGTTTCTCTAATGACGCTATTGGGTCTTAGATTTTGTTTTCCTTCAACCACGATTTTGTCGCCTGCATTGACACCGGTAATCACTGAAGTGCCTTGGTATTGATAAATTACTTTGACAGGCTTCAGGGTCACCTTATTGTCTTTTTCAACCACATACAAATGATCACCTTTGGTGTTGGTCACAATCGCTTGTGTTGGTATGGACAGTGAATCTTTCAAAGTTTTTGCTTTGAGTTTGATGCGCACAAACTGACCAGGGATGATTGAACCGTTCGCATTGCTCAATTGTGCTTTGACACGAACTGCGCCAATCGCTGGATCAACTTGGTTATCCACCACATAAACCTTACCTTCGACTGGCGTGTTTGAACCATTGATGTCCACGCTCACAGTGAGTTCTTCACTGGCCTCACGTGCACCCAGAATCAGCGGAATTTCTTTTTCAGCAACCGTGAACTGAACGTTAATTGGATCTAGTTGAGTAATGGTCACCATTGCGCCTGTGGTGGTGGTCGATGTGGCGCTGCTGGTGGTGGAAACGTTTGTGCCAGCTTGCACCAAACTACCTGGGAAGACGTTAATAACACCCGCACGACCAGCAATGGGAGAGCGAATATGATCAAAGCTCATGGCCACTTCAGCGGCACGTGCATTGGCTTGTGCTGATTGCATATTGGCTTTTGAGGTATCGGCCGCTGCTTGAGAGATGAACTTCTTTTCAATCAGTTCTAAGGAGCGTTTGTATTGACGTGTCGCATCATCAGCCAAGGCTTTGGCCTTTTCATAATTGGCACGACTGGCGCGGTCGTCTAAGGTAAAGAGTAAATCTCCGGCTTTGACTGCTTGACCCTCTTTGATGTGTATTTTGCTCACCACATTGGTTGTTTGTGGACGGATGTCCACAATATTGGCGGCCACAATATTGCCAGTGGCTTCAATAATGACTGGTACGTCTGCTGTTTGAACCAAAGTAGTTGTGACCAATTGAGGGGGAATTTTTTTGGCAGATTTGGGCACAAAGCGATCGTAGGCATAGTTCGCCACCAACAAAATCAAGAGGGCGATGATGATGCGCTTTTTATGTTTGACGATGAAGGCATAAGTTTTAGCCCAGTCCAATTTCTGCATCAAACTTTTGCATTGTTTGAGTACAGCACAGCCAAGCGCCATGGTCTTACTTTTTATTTTTTCTGTTAATTGCGTCGTTCTGGGCTGCATAGTTCTGGGGCCTTGGGTTAAGGCCACTATCTCCTTATCAATTCTTGAACAATTCTCGCACATTCCAAGGCCCTTGGCATGTCCTGCCCGCAGGCAAACTTAAACTGTGATTTTGTGATTTTGTGGTTTTAAGGTTGTTGCAAATGCTCTTCAACCCCTTTATTGGCAAGGGCATCTGCTAATTCATTGCCAGGATGCCCTGCATGACCCTTGACCCAGTGCCAGTCAATTTGATGTTTGCCCAGTAATTGATCGATTTCTTGCCATAAATCAACATTTTTCACGGGATCTTTGCCCGCTGTTTTCCACCCTCGGGCTTTCCAGCCACCCATCCATTCAGTCACGCCTTGCATTACATACTTGGAGTCTGTGTACAAACTCACGTGACAGGCTTGTTTCAGGGCTTTGAGAGCTTGAATGACTGCGGTCATTTCCATGCGGTTATTGGTGGTCAGTGTTTCGCCCCCATACAAATGTTTTTCTTTATCGCCTGAGCGCAGAACCACTCCCCAACCACCTGGACCAGGGTTACCCTTGCAAGCACCATCGGTGTAGATGATGACTTTGGCATTTGGAGCGCTCATCGAATGACCTTCATGAAATTTCTTCGCATTGATTTTTTTGTTGATTGGATCCCAATTGAGCAGCAGGACTTAATTGAGTTTGACCTTTGAGCACCGTTTTTTCAATTTTGCCCACCAAGGTGAGGGTAGACACACGTTTGATTGCCGAAATAATAAAGACTGAGCCTAAAACCGGCCACCATCGATCGCCTGCTTTTTCTAAGAAAGCCATTTTTTCCATACCAGAAGCGCTCCGCAATGGCAGACGATAACAACCAAAGCGACCACGATCAACCGAAAAGTTTAAAAGTTTTAACCAATCTTTGATGCGAGGTAAGGCCATGAACTGACCCTCTCTGGGAAGGTAGGGTTGACCCATTAAATGGCTGCAATATTGACGAAGTCCCCATAGGCTGGCGGGATTAAATCCAGAAATCACCACGCGACCTTCGGGCATCAAAATGCGATCAACTTCACGTAAAACGGCATGCGGGTCTTTAGCAAACTCGAGGACATGAGGCAAGATCACCAAGTCAATACTTTGGTTGCTGAAGGGTAATTCTTCTGGGGTGCCAGCCACGGTATGCCATTGATGTGATTCTTGATCAGACGGCTTGTCATGAGGAGCGCGCAGAATCATTTGCAAAGGCATGCGGTTTTCTCGCAAACTCGGTAATTGAGGCAAGCCAATTTGGAGGGCGTGATAACCAAAAATATCACTCACAATGTGGTCAAATTGAGTTTGTTCCCAATCCAGTACGTACTTTCCTGGGGGTGAGCCAAGCCATGTATCCCAGGATGTCCAGGGAGCGGGTTTTTCAGTGCTTGGTATTTGACTCATAAGTGCTTATTTGTATGCCTGATCACAATTTATTGCAAGTACAACCGATTTCTGCCTTTGACGATAACTATATTTGGTTATTGTCAAAGGCTCATTGTGCCGTAGTTGTTGATCCTGGCGATGCACAACCAGTGATTGAGGCGTTAAAAAACGACAACCTCGTATTGCAGGCCATTTTAGTGACTCATCATCACGCTGATCATATCGGAGGTGTTCATGAACTCTTGGCTTGGTGTGAAGAACATCAAGGCAATCGTCCGATTGTTTATGGGCCTGCCAATGAAGAAATTGCTTGTGTGACTGAGTCATTAATTGGTGGAGATGTTGTCAACATTCCAAATCTTGATGTCACCTTCAAGGTAATCGATGTTCCCGGTCATACCGCAGGGCACATTGCTTTCTACTTAGATACCAAGAATGCAACTCACTCAAAACATTTATTTTGTGGAGACACTCTTTTTGCCTCTGGGTGTGGGCG
>CAYVBV010000054.1:10212-13032 GCA_964449745.1 uncultured Polynucleobacter sp.
AAACTGATCCTGTCTCAGTTTTTGCTGCTTTGCGTTCTTGGAAAGATACTTTTAGAGCATGATTCATAACTCCATCAATTCGTACTCAATGCCTTGGATGAGACTTTGCATCATGCTTTTGAGTGCTTTGTTTTTGTCAGCTTGTGCCACGATGGGGGACGACTGGTCAGATCAAAACCCCAATGGCCAATCTGCAAAATATGGCAAATCGGGCAAGGCCCCACGTGTGAACGTGGATAAAGATTCTGTCGGTGCGCTCAATGCACCCTACAACGATCTTTGGGATCGTGTGCGGGATGGTTTTGAGATGGAGGAGTTTGATAGTCCTCTTGTGATTAAGCATGTGCGTTGGTATGCCGATCGTCCCGATTATGTCGATCGCATGATGTCGCGTTCTTCTCGTTACCTTTTTTATATTGTTGAAGAAGTTGAGCGACGCAAGATGCCGATGGAGTTAGCACTTCTGCCATTTATTGAAAGTGCTTTTAATCCGGAAGCATTTTCAAGAGCCAAAGCTTCGGGCATGTGGCAGTTCATGCCGGGGACCGGCAAAGATTTCAAGCTCACTCAGAATGTATTTAGAGATGAGCGCAGAGACGTGATTCAGTCTACCGATGCCGCGCTCGATTATTTGCAACGGCTCTACAACATGTTTGGTGACTGGCATCTTGCGCTAGCAGCCTACAACTGGGGTGAGGGTAATGTTTCTAAGGCGATTAGGCGCAATCAAGCGAAAAAATTACCCACTGACTATGCCAGTTTAAAAATGCCCGATGAAACACGTAATTACGTGCCTAAATTATTGGCAGTCAAGAAAATTGTGTTGGATCCTAAGGCCTACGGTTTGTCTTTGCCAGTTCTTGAGAATCACCCTTACTTTGTGATTGTCACCACGGAAAAGGATATCGATGTTGAATTGGCTGCGCAATTTGCGCGCATGAGTCTGGAAGAATTCAGGGCCATGAATCCATCGTTTAACAAGCCAGTGATTTTGGGTGCTAGCGATCCTCAAATCTTGTTACCTTTCGGACGCGCTGAATCATTTCAAGAAAATCTCTTGAATTACAAAGGCAGACTGTCTTCATGGGCAGCCATTCGGATCAATTCAAGAGAGACCGTCGATCAATTGGCTAAACGTTTGGATATCGATGCCAATCAAATTCGACAGGTCAATGAGATTCCAAGGGGGATGCGCATCAAGCCTGGTTCTACCGTCATCATTCCTAAGGGAACGCGATCCAGTGATATTGCCGATCACATTGCTAATAATTCCAGCAAACTTTTGCTAGAGCGTGATGTGGCTCCAAAACCAAAGAAAAAACCTACCCAAACCGCAAAATCATCTGCTAAACCTAAAAAATCTCAGCAGAAACAGTTGGCTAGTAATCAATCCAAGGTAAAGCCTCAACCCAAACCGAAGCCTAAAGGTGAGGCTAAGGTTGCTTCTACTGATAAAAAGAATCCTTAGTGTGCATAAATCAGCCTAATCTCTAGGGTGAATCCCTGATGTGTCAGACATCAGTCAGTATCTGGTTGCAAATTCTTAGGGTTAATTAATCACAACAAGTTGTTGAGGGAGAGTTGCATGTCGGCGTATAAGGCATTTCATGAGCGTTCAATCAAAGATCCAGAGGGATTTTGGGCAGAGCAGGCCAAACTGATTGATTGGCATAAGCCATTTGATCAGGTCTTGGATTACAGCAAACCCCCTTTTGCGAAGTGGTATGTGGGCGGTAAAACTAACCTTTGCCATAACGCAGTCGATCGTCACCTCAAAGACCGTGCCGATCAACAGGCCTTGATTTCTGTCTCAACAGAAACTGATCAAGAGAGAACGTATACCTTTAAAGAGTTGCACACTGAAGTCAATCGCATGGCTGCGATTCTGAAAGCTCATGGTGTGGGCAAAGGTGATCGTGTTTTGATTTATATGCCGATGGTGGCCGAAGCCTGCTTTGCGATGTTGGCATGTACTCGTTTGGGCGCTATTCACTCTGTGGTGTTTGGTGGTTTTGCTTCCCACAGTTTGGCTTCTCGGATTGATGATGCCAAGCCAAAGATGGTGATCTTGGCTGATGCCGGTGCGCGTGGTGGTAAGCCCGTGCCTTACAAGCCATTATTGGATGAGGCCATCACTTTATCTGCGCATAAACCAGAAAAAGTTTTATTAATTGATCGCAAATTGGTTGAGTACAACAAAGTGGCTGGTCGCGATTTGGATTACGCTACTGAGCGTGCCAAGGTAATGGATGAGCAAGTGCCTTGTGAGTGGTTAGATGCCACAGACCCGTCATATATTTTGTACACCTCTGGTACTACAGGGAAACCAAAGGGTGTGCAACGTGACACCGGCGGATATGCCGTGGCTTTGGCTTCATCCATGCGCCATATTTACGGTGGTCAGCCAGGTGAAGCCATGTTCACCACTTCAGACATTGGTTGGGTGGTAGGACACAGTTACATTATTTATGGTCCATTGATCAATGGTATGGCGACCATCATGTATGAAGGTACGCCATTGCGTCCTGATGCAGGTATCTGGTGGAAATTAGTTGAGAAGTACAAGGTCTCTGTCATGTTCTCTGCACCGACTGCTGCTCGTGTGTTGAAAAAACAAGATCCTGCTTTCTTGAGCAAATATGATTTATCGACTTTGCGCGCTGTGTTCTTGGCGGGTGAGCCATTGGATGAACCCACTGCAACATGGTTGCATGGCGCGATTAATAAACCAATCGTTGACAACTACTGGCAAACAGAAACAGGTTGGCCGATGTTGGCCTTGCAGCGCGGTATTGAAGTGATGCCACATAAGTTTGGTTC
>CAYVBV010000055.1:0-11895 GCA_964449745.1 uncultured Polynucleobacter sp.
AAACCTCTATAATTCGCTTTTGCGCATAGGGGTTTTGCATGAGGCTCATCCAAAAGGCACTGACGTTTGACGACGTGCTTCTCGTTCCCGCTTATTCAGCGGTTCTTCCACGTGACACTCAGTTGTCTACTCAACTGACTCGCGATATTTCAATCAACATTCCGCTGGTATCCGCTGCGATGGATACAGTCACTGAAGGTCGCTTGGCGATTGTGATGGCTCAAGAGGGGGGTGTGGGTATTATTCATAAGAACTTAACGCCAGCCGAACAAGCCCGAGAAGTGGCCAAAGTAAAGCGTTATGAATCTGGTGTTTTGCGCGATCCAATTACGATTTCACCTGAAATGACCGTTCGTGACGTCATCAATCTATCAAAAGAACATGGATTTTCTGGATTTCCAGTTTTACAAGGTAAAACGGTGGTGGGCATCATCACCAACCGCGACTTACGCTTTGAAGAAGATTTAGATGCCAAAGTACGCGACAAAATGACCCCCAAAGATCGTTTGGTCACGATCAAAGAGGGATCTTCTCCAGAAGAAGCCAAACGTTTGATGAACAAACATCGCTTGGAACGAGTTCTGGTGGTCGACGATAACTTTGAATTACGAGGCTTGGTCACTGTTAAAGATATCCTCAAAGCGAAAGAGCACCCACTGGCCAGTAAAGACAGTCGTGGACAATTGATTGCTGGCGCAGCTGTTGGCGTAGGCCCAGACAATGATGAGCGCGTGGAACTCTTAGCAAAAGCTGGTGTTGATGTGATTGTGGTGGACACTGCCCATGGCCATAGTCAGGGTGTCTTAGATCGCGTCAAATGGGTGAAGAAGAATTACCCTCAGATTCAAGTGATTGGTGGCAATATTGCTACGGGTGATGCAGCCAAGGCTCTCGTGGCTCATGGCGCCGATGGCGTCAAAGTAGGTATTGGTCCTGGCTCTATTTGTACAACACGCATTGTGGCGGGTGTGGGTGTGCCACAAATTACAGCGGTGGTGAACGTTTCAGAAGCGCTAAAAGGCACTGGAGTGCCTTTGATTGCGGATGGCGGCATTCGCTATTCAGGAGATATTTCAAAAGCATTGGCAGCAGGTGCTCATTGCGTCATGATGGGTGGCATGTTTGCAGGTACTGAAGAAGCTCCTGGTGAAGTGTTCTTGTATCAAGGACGTTCATATAAGAGTTACCGTGGCATGGGCTCAGTTGGGGCCATGAAAGATGGTGCGGCTGATCGTTACTTTCAAGAAGACAACAGTGCTAACGTTGATAAATTAGTTCCTGAAGGCATTGAGGGACGTGTGCCATATAAAGGTAGCGTATTGGCTATTGTTCATCAACTCACGGGCGGTGTTCGTTCTTCAATGGGATATTGTGGCTGTAAAACCATTGCCGAATTACATGAGAAGGCAGGCTTTGTTGAGATTACTTCTGCAGGTATGCGCGAGTCTCATGTTCATGACGTGCAAATCACCAAAGAAGCTCCAAACTATCACATTGACTAATTTGTCATCTATTTAGGATTACCGTGCACGACAAGATTTTAATTTTGGACTTTGGGTCACAAGTGACCCAATTGATTGCTCGACGCGTTCGCGATTCAAGAGTTTATTCAGAAATTCATCCTTATGATGTTGATTCAAGCTTCATTGAGAAGTTTGTCAAAGAGCAGGGCTGTAAAGGCATCATTTTGTCGGGTGGTCCAAGCTCAGTCACCGAAGGTGATACCCCTAGAGCCCCTGAAATTGTTTTTAAGCTTGGTGTGCCTGTTCTAGGCATTTGTTATGGCATGCAAACCATGGCGGCTCAGCTAGGTGGACAAGTGGCCACCGCAGAATCTTTGGGTAAGTCCAGAGAGTTTGGTTATGCAGAGGTTCGTGCGCGTGGTCATACCAAATTGCTTGAGAATATCCAGGATTTCACGACTCCAGAGGGTCATGGAATGCTGAAAGTTTGGATGAGTCATGGCGATTCAGTGACTGATTTGCCACCTGGTTTTAAATTAATGGCCTCTACCGACTCTTGTCCGATTGCTGGCATGGCAGATGAAGACCGACGCTTTTATGCGGTGCAATTCCACCCAGAAGTGACTCACACTGTTTTAGGTACAGCGATTCTTGAACGTTTTGTGCATGATATTTGTGCCTGTGGCAATGATTGGGTCATGGGTGACTACATTGCTGAAGCAGTAGAAAATATTCGCCAACAGGTTGGTAGCGATGAAGTGATTCTGGGTCTCTCAGGTGGCGTTGATTCAAGTGTTGCCGCTGCATTGATTCATCGCGCGATTGGTCAACAGTTAACTTGTGTGTTCGTTGATCATGGCTTGCTTCGTCTCAATGAAGGCAAGATGGTGATGGATATGTTTGCCAAGAACTTGGGTGTCAAAGTGATTCACGTCGATGCGACTGCTCAATTCATGGGTCAATTGGCTGGTGTTGCTGATCCAGAAGCGAAAAGAAAAATCATTGGTAAAGAGTTTGTGGAAGTTTTCCAAGTTGAATCTGGAAAAATTAAAAATGCTAAATGGCTCGCTCAAGGAACCATTTATCCTGATGTGATTGAGTCAGCGGGCAAAGGCAAAAAGGGGGCTCACACCATCAAGAGCCATCACAACGTCGGTGGCTTGCCTGAAGACATGAAGCTTCAATTGTTAGAGCCTTTGCGTGAGCTATTCAAAGATGAGGTTCGCGCTTTGGGCGTTGAATTGGGTTTACCTCATGAGATGGTATACCGTCACCCATTCCCAGGCCCAGGTCTGGGCGTTCGTATTTTGGGTGAGGTAAAGAAAGAATTCGCTGATTTATTGCGCCGTGCTGATGCCATTTTTATTGAAGAACTACGCTCAACCATCGATGAAAATAGTGGCAAGTCTTGGTATGACTTAACCAGTCAAGCATTTGCTGTTTTCTTACCGGTCAAATCAGTGGGCGTGATGGGCGATGGCAGAACTTATGAGTACGTCGTTGCTTTGCGAGCTGTGCAAACCCAAGACTTTATGACAGCTCATTGGGCACATTTACCTCACGAGTTATTAGGTAAGGTTTCCAATCGCATCATCAATGAAGTGCGAGGTATCAATCGCGTGGTATACGACATCAGTGGTAAACCGCCTGCCACCATTGAGTGGGAATAATCGCGACTCATGACTTACAGCGTCAAGGAGCTCTTCCTAACGATTCAGGGTGAGGGCGCTCAAACTGGCAAAGCCGCTGTCTTTTGTCGATTTGCGGGTTGTAATTTATGGTCAGGGCGGGAAGAAGATCGTAGTGCAGCTGTTTGCCAATTTTGTGACACGGATTTTGTTGGCACGGATGGTGACGGTGGTGGCAAATTTGATTCTGCAGAAGCGTTGGCTAAAGCCATTCAGACTGCTTGGGGTGAAGGTGATCCTCATCATCAATATGTTGTGTTCACAGGCGGAGAGCCTCTTTTACAACTTGATGAGGCATTGATCCACGAAGTTCATCGCTTGGGTTTCAAAATAGCCATTGAAACCAACGGAACCATTCGAGTACCCGCAGGGATTGATTGGATTTGTGTCAGCCCCAAGCATGGCAGCGAGTTGGTTCAAATACAAGGGGATGAATTGAAGCTGGTGATTCCACAAGCAGGACATGGCGATCAACTTCAAAAGCATTTAGCCCGCTTTGAAAAAATGTCCTTTAAGCACCACTTTCTGCAACCCTTGGATGGCCCTAATAAAGTCGCCAACACAGAATTAGCGATTAAAATCTGTCAATCACGTCCTCTGTGGCGCCTGAGCACCCAAACTCATAAGATATTGGGGATTCGTTAAACAAAGTTTTTATGAATAAAAAAATGGAAATTACCCGTCGTCTGGAATTTGATGCTGGCCATCGAATCCCTCATCATGACGGTCATTGCAAACATATCCACGGTCATCGTTATGTCATCGAAGTAACTTTGATGGGAACTGTATTGAGCCATCAAGGTCATGGCGATGACGGAATGGTTTTAGACTTTGGTGACATCAAGAAAATCACTCAAGAAGAAATTGTTCAAAAGTGGGATCATGCCTTTTTGGTAGCTCAAGAAGATCATGCCTTGGTCAGTTTTTTAGCTACTTTGCCTGGCCACAAGACCGTGGTGATGGAATCGATTCCCACCGTTGAAAATCTAGCGCAATTGGCATTCTCAATATTAGAACCCATTTTTAAAGATCGTTTTGGGGGTCGCCTAAATCTCAGTCGTTTGCGCCTCTATGAAACCCCTAATTGCTGGGCCGACGTTCATGCCTAATGCCAAAGATCTAGAGTTCATGCAACTGGCTCTAGAAGAGGCTAAGAAAGCACGTGCATTGGGAGAAGTTCCCGTTGGAGCCGTACTGGTTTCTAATCAAGAAGTGATTGCCACAGGGCACAATCAACCCATTGGTCAACACGATCCCAGCGCCCATGCAGAAATTACTGCTCTGCGTGCTGCGGGTCTGGGCTTGTCTAATTACCGCCTCCCCGACACAACACTTTATGTAACCCTAGAGCCTTGCATGATGTGTTGTGGTGCGATCATGCATGCCCGAGTATCAAGAGTGGTTTATGGGGCAGCGGACGCCAAAACAGGGTGTGTGCACAGCGTCATGAATCTGTTTGACAATCCACAACTAAATCACCATACAATGGTCGAAGGGGGCGTTCTCGCTGATGAGTGCGCTCAATTATTAAAAGACTTTTTCAAAGAACGAAGAGCCCAAGCCTCATGAAACTGTACCTGATAGCTCCTTCAGGATCCTTGTCCGATACGAGTGTATTAGCTCAAGGAGCCCATTGGTTCAAAAATCAGCAGATTGATGTGAGTAATTTGTCTTGTGGCAACAGACAGTTTCAACGTTTTGCTGGAACGGATCATGAACGTTTGCAGGAAATCAATCAATTAGCTCAGTCAGATCCTCAGCAAGTGGTGATGTCATTGCGAGGGGGTTATGGTCTAAGTCGTTTGTTGCATCAAATTGATTGGCCTGGAATTTCTCAGCAAGTAAAGCAAGGCATGAAAATTGTGGGGCACAGTGATTTCACGGCATTTCACTTGGCATTATTGGCAAAAACTGGCGCCCCAAGCTTTGCCGGCCCGATGTTTAGTTATGATTTTTGTGGTGATGTTTCTGAATTTACATGGAAACATTTTCATGCTGCCATGACTCAGGCAGAGATTGAGATTGAAGTCATGGCGCCTCAAATCATGACTAAACCTTTGGGCATTCAGGAAGATGATCACGCCATTCTGTGGGGTGGCAATCTCAGTATGATCTTGAGCTTGCTAGGAACTGAATTCTTTCCTTCAAAACAACAAGTGCAGGGTGGTATTTTGTTCATTGAAGATGTGAATGAACACCCTTACCGAATTGAAAGAATGTTGCATCAATTATTGGATGCGGGTTATTTGCAAACGCAAAGAGCCCTATTGATTGGTGACATTTCTGCCTATCGTTTAACAGACACAGATCGAGGTTACACGCTAGATGATGCGTTAAAGGCTATTCGTGCACGTTTGGGGGATGCAGTTCCTGTGTTAACAGGCCTACCTTTTGGGCATTGTGCTCATAAAGTGACTCTACCGGTTGGTCAAAATGCCTGCTTGTCTGCCAGTCCCTCAGGCTTCATCTTGAAGGCCTTTTGTACCCCATAGCATTTATTCCAATCAAGTCGCTTGATTGGTTAAAATAGACAGCTTTCGTTGTCTCACTCTTTTACAGGCCAATAACGTGCTTTCAGCAGCAAATATCACCATGCAATTTGGGGCGAAACCCCTATTTGAAAACATTTCTGTCAAATTTGGCGGTGGCAATCGCTATGGTTTGATTGGCGCCAATGGATGTGGCAAATCCACTTTCATGAAAATCTTAGGTTCTGACTTAGAACCAAGCGCTGGCAATGTCTCTTTAGAACCTAACATTCGTTTGGGTAAATTGCGCCAGGATCAGTTTGCTTACGAAGATAAGCGAGTTCTAGATGTGGTCATGATGGGCCACGAAGATATGTGGAATGCAGCGGCTGAGCGAGATGCCTTGTATGCCAATCCAGAAGCCACAGATGAAGACTACATGCGCGCAGCTGAACTCGAAACAAAGTTTGCTGAGTACGGCGGTTACACCGCAGAAGCTAGAGCAGGGGAGTTGTTATTGGGAATTGGTATTCCCATTGAGCAACACAATGGCCCCATGAGTGAAGTGGCTCCCGGCTGGAAATTGCGTGTTTTACTCGCTCAAGCATTGTTCTCTGATCCAGATGTTCTATTGCTAGACGAACCTACCAATAACTTAGATATCCACTCCATTCATTGGCTTGAGGATATTTTGAATGCGCGCAATAGCACCATGATCATCATTTCTCATGATCGTCACTTTTTAAATGCAGTTTGCACGCACATGGCCGATATGGATTACGGTACTTTGACTGTTTATCCTGGCAACTATGACTCATACATGTTGGCTTCGATGCAGGCCAGAAGTCAACAGCTTGCTAATAACGCCAAAGCCAAAGAAAAGATTGAAGAATTACAAGCTTTCGTGCGCCGTTTCTCAGCCAATGCGTCTAAGGCCAGACAAGCCACCTCAAGACAGCGTCAATTAGAAAAAATTGAAGTGGCAGAAATCAAACCCTCTTCACGACAAAATCCTTTCATCCGCTTTGAGTACGATAAAAAGTTACACAACATCGTGGTTGAATGTGATGCCATGTCAAAAACTTATGAGCGTGATATTTTCAAGAACTTCAAGCTCATGATTCGTCCTGGTGAAAAAGTCGCCATCATTGGTGAGAACGGTGCTGGTAAAACCACCTTATTGAAATCTATTCTGAGTGAAAAATTTGGTGGCATTGCAACAGATAGTGGCTCAGTGAAATGGTCTGAGAATGCTGATGTAGGTTATATGCCCCAAGATACCAGCGAGTGCTTTCCTGAAGACATGACGCTTCTTGAATGGATGGGGCAGTGGGGTAAGCCAGGTGATGATGATCAAATCATCCGAGGAACACTGGGCCGCTTACTATTTTCAGGCAATGAAATTGGTAAATCTGTTCGGGTCATTTCGGGTGGTGAAAAAGGACGCATGATTTGGGGCAAGTTGATGCTTCAAAGACACAACGTTCTGGCCATGGATGAACCTACCAATCACATGGATATGGAGTCTATTGAAAGCTTGCAAACCTCTTTAGAGAAATACGACGGTACAGTGATTTTTGTTTCTCATGACCGTGAATTCATTACCGGTTTGGCGACTCGTATTTTGGAGATTCGCCATGATGGTTCAGTGACTGATTTTGAGGGAACTTACGAAGAGTATTTGGCCAGCCAATCCATAGAAGGCTAGTCTTTTCGGGTAAAGCGCATGGCAGTGCCCTCTGCGGTGATGCGAGTCCAAACCGCTTGCTTCTCCTCAGGGGTCATAAAGACCCAATTACAAACTTCGATGGCTGTTCTGCCACATCCTTGGCAAACATCATCAAAGAGGGTGGAGCAAATACCGATACAAGGTGAGTCTGAATTTTCATCATTGACCAACAAAGATGAATGAGACGTTGCGTCATTATTGTGATTGTTTTGAGTCATAAGGATACGCAACTGAGAGTTTGATCACCTTTTATCCAGGTGCCTGATTTAGAAATAAAGCGAATCGCTGATTGTTCAGCTTTTCCTGAGCAGTTTAGATCAAAATAACTAGAAGGGCCTAAGCTACCGCAGAAGTTATAAGTTTCTTGATTGACCTTCATCGTGGAGCCTTCAAGAATCATGGTGACAGGCTTCTCATCCACATTTTGAGGGTCTATTTTGCAGTGCCAAGTAACATAATCATTTCTATCGCAGGCAGAAATTGCCAGCAATAGACAGAAGTAAATCGGTAATTTTTTGATAGACATGACTACGAATATATCTCAAACCCATACAACCCGTGAATCTTGGCTTCAAGCCGCTGTGCATGCTCTTGAGCCTACTTTTTCAAAGGCTGGCTTTGCCATACCTCCAGTCAAAGTATCTTGTGGCTGGCCTGCATCTAGTAGCCCAAGAACCACGCTTGGACAGTGCTGGCCTAAAGAGCGCTCTGGCGATATGGTCAATGAAATATTTGTATCTCCTAAGTTAGAAGATCCAGTTGAAGTTTTAGACACGCTTGTTCATGAACTCTGCCACGCCATTGATGATTGTCACAGCGGTCATGGTCAAGACTTTAAAGAAATTGCCCACTGTGTTGGGCTTGAAGGGCCTGCACGCAGCGCACATGCCACAGAGGAGCTCAAGGTGCGTCTCATGATGATTGCTGAGCGGTTAGGGCAGTATCCGCATAAGGCGATTGTCTTTCCACCACCTCGAGCCAACAATACTCAGAAGGCCAAAGCGAAGTGTTCTCAATGTGGCTATGAAGTGAGCTTACTCAAAAAATGGGCCAGCATGGGAGCGCCCATTTGCCCCAAAGATAACATTCGCATGGAAGAAGTCGTGAATGATTTAATTACAGAAACGCCCGAAGAAGAACACGCCAGAAAAGAAAAAGAGAAAGAGATCAAGCGGGCAGTGTGCTGATTACCTCTGGATTAATTCAATCTTGTATCCATCTGGATCTTGAACGAATGCAATCAATGTGTTGCCTCCTTTGACTGGCCCAGCTTCACGGGTGATTGTTCCGCCCGCCACTCGAATCTCTTCACACGTTTTGTAAATGTCATGAACACCAATGGCGATGTGCCCATAGGCGCTTCCCATTTCATAAGACTCCACGCCATGGTTATAGGTTAATTCAATTTCTGCATGCCCTGATAAATTGCCCTGTTCATAACCAACAAAGGCCAATGAGTAATCTTGACCGGGTCTTTCGGTGGTTCTTAATAGATTCATCCCCATGACTTGGGTATAAAACTGAATCGATCGCTCTAGATTTCCTACTCGTAGCATGGTGTGTAAGAGTTGCATGGTTTGTTTCTCCTAATTGCTTTTAATCTATATGTTCACTGGGCCAGATTAGCTCAGCTTCTTTGTTTGCTTCAAGCCATACATACGCATTTTGCTGATGGATTTTGGATAACTGTACTGCTTGGTCCTGTGTCACGTTAAATAGGCAGTAACTATCTTCTCTCCAAGTGCCCTCACGATTTGATCCATAGGCCATGAGATAGGGCAGTTGCTGCTCTTCGATTTGCTTCATCAAGACTCTCATGGCATCTTGGTTTTTAAAGGGTTCCACTTTGATCCCTTTTGGATTACAGGCTGTAATGATGGCGGCTGTTTGATAACCCTTGCCATTCAACCAGTGATTGAATGATTGATTGAGTTTCCCAATTTCGATCTGGAACTCTGAATGGGATGGTTTTAGAGATGAAGTAGGGTTGGCTAAAACCACATAAATGGCATTTTCATAGGCATTTTGAAATTCCATCTTTATCTTATTTAACATAATAATGATTATGCGAATAAATGATAAATAGAAGTTCTATTACTTCACCACCGATTTGTATGGCTTTTTGTACAACTTTAGCCATCTAGACTTCAAACCATTGGCAATCTCAGCTTGATTGTGTTGCTCAGCAAAATCAATCGCCGTCATCTTGACCGCATTCATCTTTGAAAGATCTGCGCCTCGATCCAATAATAATTTGACCACTTCAATGTGCCCACCACGTGCCGCCATCATCAATGCCGTTGTGCCATTGGGACTTTCTGGATCCACATAAGCATTCTGATCAAGTAAATATGTGGCAATTTTTAAGTGGCCATTGGTGGCGGCGTAATGCAATGCAGACCAACCAGGCTTATTAATCTCAACCTGACGTTTTTCAACCAAATACTGAACCAAATCAAATGAACCATGAAAAGCGGCCATCATCACAGGCGTTTCACCAGCCAAATTAGGCCTTTCAAGGTCAATCGATGGCGAATCGATCAAAACTTTGGCCACATCGAGGGATTTCTCGGTGATGGCAATGCTCAAGGCTGAATTACCCTTGGCGTCCATGGCGTTTGGACTCATACCATCAGCCAGAGCTTTTTTGACTGACTTCACATCATTGAACTTCACATCCTTTAAAAACGCATCGACCTGATACTGCATCGCCTGTGGCATGGACTGAGCAAATACCGAACAAGAAAACAGGAAGAATGTGTAAATAATTGTTTTAAAACAATATGTTGCGAGTGATTTCTGCATTAAATTTGAACTCTGTTTAAATCGGGGCTTTGAATAAAGTCTTAAAATTTTGGGTGGTTTGCTGGGCAACGGTTTCCACCGAAACCCCTTTAAGATTGGCAATAAACTCTGCCACATGGGCAACCCATGCCGGCTGATTGGTTTTACCTCGATGCGGCACAGGTGCTAAAAATGGCGAATCAGTCTCTATCAACATACGCTCCAAGGGCACTTTTTGACAGGTTTCCTGTAATTCCTTGGCATTTTTAAAGGTCACGATTCCTGAAAATGAGATATAGAAACCCAATTCCATGGCAGCTTGAGCCACCTCCCAACTTTCAGTGAAGCAATGCATCACCCCAGCAACTTGTTCAGCCCCCTCTTCTTTCAAGATGCGAATGGTGTCTTCAGAGGCAGAGCGAGTATGAATGATCAATGGTTTATTCACCCGTTTGGCAGCCCGAATGTGAGTACGAAAACGATCTCTTTGCCACTCCATTTGCTCATAGCTTTTATCACCCATGCGGTAGTAGTCGAGACCTGTTTCACCAATCGCCAAAATCTTAGGATGCTGAGCCAATTCAACCAACTGGTTTTCAGTGGGCTCAGGCGTGTCTTCATAATCTGGGTGCGTTCCAACTGTGGCAAATAGATGGTCATGAGCTTCTGCCAAAGCCAAGACGTTTGGAAAATCTGGCATATCTACAGAAATACACATGGCGTAATCCACTTTAGATTTTTTCATCTCCGCCAATAGCTCTGGAAGCTGGTTGGCATACTCAGGAAAATCTAAGTGGCAATGAGAATCTACAAACATAATTAATTAATATCCAGTCATAAATCTGATTGAGTCAACTCGTTCAATCTTTAAAAACTTCTTGATAACGTATTAACAATGCTTCCACTTGTACGCGGTTGGCCAGTGCGTGCAGCTCATGCCTTCTAGCATCAAGCAATGCCTTCCAATAGGCACTCAATTTTTGCGTTCTGGCATTTTTAGAGCACTGCTCCAAGGTTTTTTGACGCAAAGGGTAATAACGTATCAAACCCGATTGTTGTTGACTCAGTAGATCAGCGATCCATCTCTCAAGGGTGAGCAAAATATCGGGCATGGGTGATTTATGAATAGCCTCTGCCACAGCCAGCCAATTGATTTGAGCACCCTCGCCTAAACCTTTGAGCAAAGCTTCTGTCATATGAGCCTTTGACTCATCTGCATCTGCCGCTCCCAACAGTTGCTGTTTGGCATCCAGCACTGCCCCACCACTCTCGTTGAGGGCTTGTCTAATCTCATCGATGGAAGCATTACGGCCCGCTACTTGAAGTTCAGCTTGCAACCATTGGCTGGCTTCTTCAATATTGGGTCTTGGTAAGGCAATCAAACGACAACGTGAGCGAATGGTGGGCAAAATGCGATCTAAACGATCGCTGACCAAAATGAATAAAGTACTTTCAGGTGGTTCTTCTAGGTTTTTTAAAAGCGTATTGGCTGATACTGTTGGTAAGGTTTCAATTGGATTAATCAAGATCACGCGCTGTACTCCCCGATGAGGTGAGGTTGCAATACCCTCTAGGGCCTCCCTGATTTGATCGACTTTGATAACCACGCTGGCTTTTTTATCAGCTTTTTCTTCGCCTTCATCATCGGCTTTCTTTTTGCCGCGCTTGGGCTTATCTTCTAAATCGCCCTGCATTTGCTCATGAGGCAGTAAATGCGCCTGACTTTCAGGCACAAGGCCTAAGAAATCGGGATGGTTACCGGT
>CAYVBV010000056.1:0-11809 GCA_964449745.1 uncultured Polynucleobacter sp.
TCCATTCCTTGTTGCAAGAAATACAAGTCAACTTTTAATGTTTCTAGTTCATTGAGTATTTCCACGAGATTCTGTAGTGAACGACCCAGTCTGTCTATTGACCAACACATCACCATGTCAAATCTTCCACGAACTGCATCTTTCAACATTGCATCAAGAGAGGGTCTATCAGAACGAGATTTGGCACCTGATATGACGTTTTCTACATATTCTTGAACGATGACATATCCCATGCGACTTGCAACTGCACGAAGTTCGTTTAATTGATTCTCAGTAGTCTGTTTGTCGGTAGATACACGAGCATAGATGGCAACTTTTTTACTCATTTGAGACCCTTCAGAAATGGTTGTTCGGTATCTGGAAGGTATCAGGAGGAGTTGGGAAGGCAAGAAAAAACCCGCAGACCTAGAAGATATGCGGGTTTCTTTTTTTCTTACTAAAAGTATCTAAGTCGATACTTAGATACTCAGAATCTGTAAATTGACTCCAGACCCTTATAAAATGGTGGCGAATCAGGGATTCGAACCCCGGACCTGCGGATTATGATTCCGTCGCTCTAACCGGCTGAGCTAATTCGCCAAAGACTGAAATTATAGCTTATTTTGGAGAATTCTCATATCCTCAGCCCGTTTATCCGTGCCAGGACAGTCAAAATTAATTGGATAGGAGCTTCTCAATACTTTTTTGAGCAACTTTTGCATCCATAAAGCGCGTGTTTTTACCTTTTGAGTTGAGAAATATCATCGCAATATTTCTACCTTGAATTTTGGCTTGAACAATAAGGCATCTTCCAGCGGCGGTAATGTAGCCAGTTTTTTGTAACAAAATATCCATTGAGTGTGTTCGTACGATTGGATTGGTGTTCACAAAATTCTGTTGCCTCTTTTTATTTTGTTTGACTTGGTAGTTGCTGGTTGTTGAATATTCTTGAATCAGAGGGTATTTAAGAGATTCGTTCATCAAGAGAAATAAGTCTTTGGCTGAAGATACATTTTGAGAGTAAACACCCGTTGGATCAACATAGTGAGTGTCATTCATTCCAAGAGATCGAGCTTTTTCATTCATGGCGTTAATAAAAGCTACGTGCCCACCTGGAAATGTTCTTGCCAATGCATTCATTGATCTATTTTCAGAGGACATTAGTCCAAGCAATAGGGCCTCTTTTCGTAAAATTTTTGTGCCCACGGCCAATTTAAATCGTGCTCTTGATTTCCAAGCAATATCAGATTTATGAATAGTGATTTCTTCATCCAAATCTTGCTTCTCATCCAGAACAACTATTGCTGCCATCAGCTTTGTAATAGAAGCAATTGGTACTTGAATAGAGCTATTTTTATCATGTAAAACTTCTTGGGTGTCTGTATCAATGATGTAGGCAACATTTGATTTGAATTTAAATTCATCATTAGCTCTAGTGTTGCCGGTTGTCGGATTTAAGAGCAAAAAGATAATCAGAAAAGAAAAAATTCTAATCATTGAAATTTTCATTGCATTCCTTCATTTGGGCCATGTAATGCTTTCTTTCTTGAGCAATGATTTCGTCCGGTAAGGTGCATCCACTAATGGACGTTTGAGGAAAAATTGCATCACATTTTTGTATTGAGCCCTTTAGATAGCAAGATAACTTTTCCTTGTATCTGCTTGAGCAAATTTGGGCTGATCGTTTTGCCATTAACACCTTGGCTTGGGAGGCGCATTCAAGATGATTGGTGGGCATTTTCTCTATTGATTGATCGTCAAAAATAAGAAAAAAAGAAAAAATCACAAAAATTAACCCTAGCAAAATAATTGAGAGTTGCATTTTTGATTCTGTCATAAGGTACATAAACCTGAAAAAAAGACATGCCTTTCGGCATGTCATCAACAGTTGATGTTCAACTGAAATCACTAAATTACTTGAGATGCTATTATGTTTGTATAAAACTAATTTGTCAAAATATTATTTGAACAAATATATTGCAGTGCAAGAAAGAGACAATGTTTTTCGATTTATCAAATCCTTTGATTCAGCTGTCCACAGTTTTATTCATAGTTTTAGTCACTCTATTTGGAACCCAGTGGTTAAAACATAGCTATGGATTGCCTAAGATTATTGGCTACGTATTTGCTGGCTTACTGATTGGGCCATCAGGGCTTGGCTTATTCAATAAAAATATTTCTGTAGATCTTGCTCCGATCATTGATGTGTTGATTGGGGTTGTCTTTTATGAGTTGGGTCGAAGGATTCATTTAAGTTGGGTGTGGCGACAAAAAAAGGTATTGCTCAGTTATTTGATATTGGTTGGAATTCTATTTTTCACCCAGTTAATTTATTTATTGTTTTTTGATGTTGATCCATTGATTGCATGGATGGTGAGTGCAATTGTGATGAGCACTTCGCCAGCTGTAATTTTGCAAACAATTAAAGAAAATAAAGCGGAAGGGCAGTTAACTGAACATTTGCTGAGTTTGGTTGCATTGGGAAATATCCTTGCATACCTGTTGTACTCCGCAGCGCTTTCATTACTTCATTTTGAGCAAGCAAACTTCACAACGGGTTTGTTTATTGAGCCAATTCAAAAGATTGTGGGATCAATCTTAGTTGGTTGGTTGTTGGCAATTGTTATTAATAAAGTGAGTAACTTAATAAAGCCAGACATAGATAACCAACATTTGATCATCATGACTGCTTTGATGATAGTAATCATTTTGTCTGGATTGCTAAAGATGTCTGTGCTCACCTGTTTACTTTGCTTCGGTTTGTTTATCAATATTGACACTTACAAACCAAATTTACACAAGGATGATTTAGGAATATTTTCAACATTGGCTTATGTCTTGATATTTATATTTGCTGGAATCAATATCAATATTTACGCAATAAATTTAGAGTTGATTGGATTGGCCATCGGCGTAATTGCTTTAAGGCTGGCCATTCCATATCTCTGGGGCATGATTTTTTATCGATATTTAAATATCAATTTTAAAAAAGTTATCCTTTTGGGCGTCAGTTTGGCGCCACTTTCAGGCATTGCTATTTTGATGTTGCATGATGTGGGTAGTTTTTACCCCGAATTGAGTATGAAGCTAAATAGCTTGCTGGTCATAGTCGTATTAATTATGGAGTTCGCCGGACCGTTTCTCATTAAATGGGCTCTTGTGAAATCTGGCGAGGGAGAGCGACATGCTTGAATTTAAAGAATCTGAAGCTTTAACCTTGGGAGTTGAACTGGAATTACAGATTGTTAACAAAAGAAATTTTGACTTAACAAAAGGTTCACAAGATATTTTGACTCTGGTTTCAAGAGAAAAACATCAATTTGATATCAAGCCAGAGGTGACTGAAAGTATGCTGGAAATCGCTACTGGCATTCACCGTAATGTGCAGACTCTTGAAGAGGAGTTAAATCAGATTCACGATTTGTTGGTGGTAGTTGTCAACAAGTTGAATCTTGGTTTATGCGGTGGTGGTACTCATCCATTTCAGCATTGGTCTGATAGAAAAATATACCCGGCTGAAAGATATGCTTTGGTGTCTGAAATCTATGGATATTTGATTAAGCAATTTACTGTCTATGGACAGCATATTCATATTGGATGTGTTAATGGCGACTTAGCTATTGGTCTGGCAAATTTTTTAACGCAATACATTCCACACTTTATAGCCCTGTCAGCATCCTCTCCCTTTTATCAGGGAGTCGATACAAGTTTTAAGTCCGCTCGTTTAAATAGCATTAGTGCATTTCCGATGAGTGGAGTTATGTCTAATATTAATAATTGGGATGAATTTAATGCATACTTTTCCGAAATGCAGCACCTAGGTGTTGTTAAAAGTATGAAAGACTTTTATTGGGACATCAGACCAAAGCCGGAGTTTGGTACCGTTGAAATTCGAGTCTGTGATACACCATTGACAATTCATCGTGCCGCATTAATTGCAGCGTATGCTCAACTTTTAGCCTCATATTTTTTCAAGAGAAGTTTGCAAGCTTTGCCTATTAAGAAAATATCATTAACCTATAACTACAATAAATTTCAAGCATCCAGGTATGGGTTAAATGGATTTTTAATTAAGTCCGATGTTGGGTATGAGCAAGTGAAAGTTAAGGATGACATTCTGAGTTGTATTCAGATGTTGGAACAAGATGCTCAAGAATTGGGTCTTCAGACCTATTTGAGCGAAATAGCTCAAATAGTTTCAGATGAAAGTAGTGATGCTGATTGGATTCGTGAGCAGTTTGAGAAAACTGAAAACTTATCTTCCGTAGTAGAAAGGTCCTGTGGGATTTGGATGAAAACTGCTACACGTTAAAAGGTAGTGGGGTTGAGCCCAGTTTTTCATCGTAATGACTAATTGTATTAATGAGTAGGTCTAAAGAATTAGCCAATTTCGTGAGTTCACTTTTTTTCATGCACTCTAAAGAGTGGGGGAGTAAACCTTTAGTTGGTTTCGGTGCTGCTTTTAATAGTTGAGCACCTTTTGGGGTGAGCTCTAGGAGCACAACGCGTTGATCGTTGGAGGCTCTTTTTTTATTAATTAATAATTGAACTTCTAAGTCATCAATTAGATTGCTAATTGTGGTTGACTTCAGAGAAACTTTTTTGGCTAACACTCCCACTCGAATGCCGGGGCAATCACTAATTTCTTGTAGTAACCATAATTGAGTACCACCGATACCACACTTTTTTCGAATGCTGTCAGAGTGATTGTGGGCTGCTTGAATGATAACTCTGAGTTTTTTTAAAACCAAAAGGTTGATTGGTTCTAAGTCTGATGCAGCCTGATTTTGGGTTTGCATAAAAAATGAGATAGGTGTGTAAGGTTATGATTTTTTTGAAATTCTGACACATTAAAAAATTTATTTACAGTGGTTTTCTAATAAATACATAAATATTTTTTAACCGACCGCCTGAGATTGTGGCCGTTCAGCCTTGAAATAAGGCTTTGGCTTTATCTCTTAAGAAGTTTCAGCTAAAGGTAGATTAACTAGTAAATTTTGTGGTTTGAACTTTAAGTTTTTCTCAGAGTCATGCGCAATCGCTAGATAAATAGGTTTACCCGCAATTTCTTTTCTTATGCGTCCACTGTCGATGAATTCTAATTTGAATAAACATAGTACCTGAGCCAGTTTGCTGTTATCAACCATTTCACCGCGATACAAAGAATTCAATATTTCCGATGCTGTTACATCAAGACCGATGTGCCATGACCATCGTGAATCAGTAATTTGCCCCTGTGGAGTCACTTTGACTTTGATGCCATGAAAATGAAAAACCCATTTCTCTATGAGTTTAGCGATTGCGTTAGCCCCTTCCTGATCAAAATTCAGCTGCAAGACAAATTCAAACATCTCATTTCTATCCCAATACTCACTTGAGTTTTCTTGGGTTAATACATCTAAATCAATCGTTCGAAGGGGTGCGGCATTTTGCTTTAGTAATTCACCAATACTGCCAAAGCCACCGGTTTGTGCATATTTATCGACTGTTTCTTGGTCGGCGGCCATAATGTGCCCTTCTTCGCTGATGCTAATTTTTTGAACTCTAAAAAAAAGTTCAGCAGCTCTGGCTTCAAAAGCATTTGGCTTGGAACCCAATAGGTGCCTACACAATATTTGTGTTAGCTGGTCAACAAAAAGAGGTGGCACATCAACGCCGTCGCCTTGAAATAGACTAAGATAAAAACTCTCAACAGACTTAGCTTGAATCAACTTATCACGAAATCTTAACCAAATTTGATAATTAGCTTGAATGTCAGCATCTTGCATCAGCTTAATTTCAGATTCTTCAATATAAAGACGTGGATTAATTGTCAAAGCCTGGTGAATCTTTTGTTCTTGGTCGCATGACTCTGGGATGAGAGCGAGCTCAGGTCTGTTTAAATAAGATCTAAGAAATTCATCAGTGATGATGAGTTGATTATCGGAGTTAATCGACAAGTTCTGATAGTTGCTGTTTGGCCAATAAGTTTGCATAGATTGATTCTTAAAATTTTTTCTATTGTGCAATGAAAAAAAATCTAATGAATAGACCGCTTGAGTGTTGGGGTTAATTAAGATTACTTATCTAACTTCTTCTTTTTATCGTATTGATGCATTTTGTGAGCGTAGTACCACGTCAATAAAAGGTAAATCAGTAAGGCGCCTTGCGCACCCCACCAATACGTAAAATTCCAGCCAAAGAAGTTGAATCTTAAAAATTCTGGAGCAAGACCAACAATCAGAGTGGTGACAAACCAAATACTTAACAAAACAATAATCAGTCGTTTGTTTTTTTGCCAAGTTTTCATGGTGTGCCTGTAGGAAGGTAGATTCTCATGCAAGTACCATACTTCAGAGGATTTTCTTGATAAACGTTTTCAAGAATTTCTAATTTGCCACCATGTTGAGTTGCAATTTCTTTCACAATAGCTAAGCCAAGCCCCGAGCCCTCAATATCACTCCCTAGAACACGGTAAAACCGTTCTAAAACTCGTTGCCTCTCTTCGGGCGGAATCCCCGGTCCAGTGTCTTTAACTTCAATGATCATTAATCCCGGTTGATTGGCATGTCTTACATCAACGGTGACTACTCCATTGGGAGGGGTGTATTTGATGGCATTGTCCAAAAGATTATGAAAAAGCTCTTTGAGCATGACTGGATTGCCATATATTTTGTTAGATCGATCATGGGTTTGACAGCCCAAGTCAATATTTTTTTCCCAGGCTGCCGGTAACCAATTTTTGGTGGCATCAATGGCTGCTTGAGACAAATCAATCAAAATCTTTTCGCTTAATTTATTGGTGTTTTCCATTCTGGCAAGTGACAGTAGTTGCTGTACCAGTCGGGTGGCGCGAGTTGAGCTATCGGCAATTTGTTCCAAAGATCTTTGTAATTCATCGGGACTGCTCTCGCGTTGCGCTAACTCTGCTTGCATGCGCAGACCAGCTAATGGGGTTTTTAATTGGTGAGCGGCATCTGCAATAAATCTTTTTTGAGATTGCACTGAATCTTCCAGCTGATACAGCACGTCATTGAAGCTAGAAATCAAGGGCATGATTTCTTGAGGTGCGGCTCGCTCTTCGATAGGGCTAACGTCATCTACTCGACGATTTCTGATGCGATTTTGCAAAGCATTCAATGGTGCTAAACCTCGACTTAAGCCAAACCAAACCAATACAACGACGATTGGCAAAATAATGAACTGGGGCAATATCACGCCCTTGATAATTTCATTGGCCAGTTGAGATCTTTTTTCTAAGGTTTCAGCTACTTGTACCAAGATGGGATGCGAGCCGTTGGTGCTTGAGTGCATGATTAATGTTGATGCGATTCGGACTTCATTGCCAGCAATTCTGCTATCGCGATATGTGACAACGCCGGAATGCAAACGGTCGCCATCGATTGGTAGGGGCAAGTCTCTGTCCCCGGCAATCAGTTCGCCACGTTGTCCAATCACTTGAAAATAAATCGTATCGTTTTCGTCGGCTCGTAAAATTTGTCTGGCCGACATTGGAAGCGTCAAAGAAATAGCGCCATCGATAGTTTTAATCTGTTGGGCAATTGCTTGAACACTATTCTCAAGACTTCGATCAAATGGTGCATTCGCAATTGATTGAGCCACGAGATAAGTGACAGCGATACTCATGGGCCACAAAAGCAAAAGGGGGGCTAGCATCCAATCCAAAATCTCACCAAATAAAGATCTTGGGGCTTTGCTAGTTGGTCTCAGGTCATAAGACTCTGGTGGCAGAAGCTGTTGAAGTTCGGCATCGAGTGCAGGACGAACATCTGCCATTTGAAAAATTAGATTTCAGATGTAGAAGATGGATTGCTTGGAGCTTGAAACTTTTCTAAGCAATAGCCCAAGCCTCTGATGGTAGCGATGCGTATGCCACCAACTTCAATCTTTTTACGAAGGCGGTGCACATAAACTTCAATTGCATTGTTACTAACTTCTTCGCCCCATTCACATAAATGATCAACTAATTGATCTTTTGAAACCAACCGACCCACTCGCTTGAGTAATACTTCTAATAAACCAAGCTCACGCGCTGATAACTCAAGCATTTTTTCATCAATGTAAGCCACGCGACCTACTTGATCAAATTGCAAAGGACCGTGTTTGACAACAGTTGGACCACCCCCCGTGCCACGGCGTGTTAGGGCTCGTACGCGTGCCTCTAATTCAGAAAGTGCAAACGGTTTTGCCATGTAATCGTCGGCGCCATGGTCTAAACCTTTGACCCTCTCTTCGGTGGAGTCGGCTGCAGTCAAAATCAGAACAGGCAACATGGAGTTTCTTGCGCGTAAGCGCTTGAGAACATCAAGGCCCGTCATTTTGGGTAAGCCTAAATCCAAAATCAGTAGATCAAAAGCTTGTGCGGAAAGGGCTAAATCTGCAGATTGACCATCCTTGACATGATCAACCGCATAGCCAGATTGTCTGAGGGATCTGGTTAATCCATCAGCCAAAACGCTGTCATCTTCAGCAATCAGTATTCTCATACAACCCTATCAGCAAAATTCTTACATTTTTATAAGTAATTGCTGGGATTAAGCAGCAAAAATTTGGTTTCTAATGCATATTCTAGCCATTAATAAAAAAATGGCTTGCACAGAATACTGTTTTTATATACAGTAATCACTGTAAATTACAGAATATGACAAAAATACACCTAATTTTAGATAAGGACGACTATGGAAGACCATAAAAAGAAATCTGGATCAGGCCCTGCAGACATCGACGGAATGAGTACCGATAAGCAAAAAGCCTTGAATGCCGCCTTGGCACAGATTGAAAAGCAGTTTGGTAAAGGCTCCATCATGCGTCTTGGCGACAGCGATATTGGTCAAGATATTCAGGTGGTATCAACGGGCTCTTTAGGTCTTGATATTGCTCTAGGTGTGGGGGGGCTGGCCCGAGGTCGTGTGATTGAAATTTACGGCCCGGAATCCTCTGGCAAAACAACATTGACCTTGCATGCCGTGGCAGAAATGCAAAAGTTAGGTGGTACTTGTGCTTTTATTGATGCTGAGCATGCTCTTGATGTGCAATATGCGGCGAAGTTAGGTGTAGACGTCAACAATTTATTAATTTCTCAACCCGATACAGGTGAGCAGGCTCTAGAAATTGCCGATGCTTTGGTTCGTTCAGGCTCTATTGATTTGATCGTGATTGACTCAGTGGCTGCATTGGTGCCTCGTGCTGAAATCGAAGGTGATATGGGAGATTCATTGCCAGGCTTACAAGCTCGATTAATGAGTCAGGCTTTGCGCAAACTAACTGGCACCATCAAGCGTACTAACTCAATGGTGATTTTCATTAACCAAATTCGTATGAAGATTGGCGTGATGTTCGGTTCTCCAGAAACAACCACGGGTGGTAACGCTCTGAAGTTTTATGCTTCCATGCGTTTAGATATTCGCCGTATTGGTAGCATTAAAAAAGGCGATGAAATTGTTGGTAATGAAACTCGAGTGAAGGTGGTGAAGAATAAAGTTTCGCCGCCATTCAGAGAGGCTATTTTTGACATCATGTATGGTGAAGGAATCTCTAGGCAAGGCGAAGTTATTGACTTAGGCGTTGAGTGTGACATTGTTGAAAAGTCAGGCGCTTGGTACAGCTATAACGGTGAGCGTGTTGGTCAAGGTAAAGACAATGCTCGCGAATTCTTGAAAGAAAACCCTGAAATTGCTAAAGAAATCGAAGCAAAGATTCGTGAAAAACTGGGTGTTAACGTGGGTTCTGTGATTTCTCCTAAAGAAGAAGCGGATGCCTAAACAATCAGCCCCAAGTCTGATGGGGCGAGCTCTGAGGTACTTATCCAGAAGAGAGCACAGTCGTCAAGAGCTTCGCAAGAAGCTCTTGCCTTATGCAGAATCTGAAGGCGAATTAGATGAGCTGATTGAAAAACTTGTTCAGCAATCTTGGCTTTCGGATCAGAGGTATGCCGAGGGGTTGGTACGTCGAAAATCTGATCGCTATGGCAGTCTAAAAATTATTGAAGAATTAAAGCAACAAGGCATCAATGGCCACTCTTTGTCAGAGTTAAAAGAGAGTCTTAAACATTCTGATGCCCATCGAGCGTGGGACTTGTGGCACAGAAAATTTACTGAAGGTCCTAGTAAAGACCCTAAAGAGCGTAGTAAACAAATGCGTTACTTGGTCGCTAAAGGATTCCCAATGGAAGTCGTCACTCGAGTGGTGACTGGGCGATACGTCCCAGATGACGGTCAGCTAGAATGATTTGTCTGTTGTAGACTTCAAGCATGAGCTTATTGCCAAATAGAACGCTGATTCATACCCGAGATATTAAAACTCAAGCTTACCGTCGTGATGATGGTCTTTGGGACGTAGAGGCCACATTAGTCGATTTAAAGGAGAAGGATTTTCATTTGGCTTCAGGTGTAAAAGCCAAAGGTGAACCCATTCACCACATGGTTTTAACGGTAACGATTGATGAGGAACTCAATATTGTTGATGCCAATGCAGTAACCAAAGCTGCACCGTATAACCAAAACTGTCAAAAAATTGAGCCTGATTACAAAAAACTCATTGGACTTAATCTGGCAGATGGATTTAGGGCGGGCGTTAAAGAGCGTTTGGGCGGGGTTTTGGGGTGCTCACACATGACAGAATTGTGTACTGTGATTCCCACGGCCGCGATTCAGGCATTCGCTGGTGAGGTTTTTAAGGTTATTGACCAGGGAACCGGAAAAATGCCATTTCAACTGAACCGCTGTCAAATTCTCAGAACAGATGGAGAAACTGTCAAAGAGTACCACCCAGCATGGTTCGGCGCCCCAGTCAAACCCATAGAAATGCCAAAAAAACAGTCTTAATTCTTGAAAAAGCGATAATAGTGGGATTAGTTAGTAAAAAAGCTAAATAGACAGAGTTAAGTAAGCTAAAAATATTAGTATTTTCAGACTATTCAATAGGGAGCCTTAATGAAGATCCACGAGTACCAAGGCAAGGAAATCTTGCGTCAATTTAATGTGCCAGTACCTAACGGTATCTCGGCTTTAAGCGTCGATGAGGCTGTAGAAGCTGCAAAGAAATTAGGCGGTCCAGTATGGGTTGTTAAAGCACAAATTCACGCGGGTGGTCGTGGTAAAGGTGGTGGTGTAAAGGTTGCTAAAAGCCTTGATGAAGTCAAAACATATGCAAGTCAAATCATGGGCATGCAATTAAAGACTCATCAAACAGGTCCTGAGGGTCAAAAAGTTCGCCGATTGTTGGTTGAAGACGGTGCCGATATCAAAAAAGAGTACTACGTAGGTATTTTGACCGACCGTGCAACACAATCTGTGGTGGTGATGGCCTCTAGCGAAGGTGGTATGGACATTGAAGAAGTGGCCGCCAAAACACCTGAAAAAATTATCAAGGCGTTTGTAAATCCGCTCGTTGGTTTGACCGATGCAGATGCAACTAAGTTGGCTCAGGGTATTGGTGTGCCAGACGCATCACAAGCTCAAGCTAAGCAAGTGCTACAAAATCTTTACAAAGTGTATATGGATACAGATGCATCTTTGGTTGAGATTAACCCATTGATTCTTGAAGGCAATGGCAATATTAAAGCCCTAGATGCTAAGTTCAACTTTGACTCAAACGCATTGTTCCGTCATCCAGAAATCGTGGCATACCGTGATTTAGACGAAGAAGATCCAGCTGAAGTAGAAGCTTCTAAATTTGACTTGGCCTACATTTCATTGGATGGCAACATCGGTTGTCTAGTGAATGGTGCTGGTTTGGCAATGGCAACCATGGATACCATCAAGTTATTTGGTGGTGAGCCAGCGAACTTCTTGGACGTGGGTGGTGGTGCTACGGCAGAGAAAGTGACTGA
>CAYVBV010000057.1:0-11595 GCA_964449745.1 uncultured Polynucleobacter sp.
CTGGTTTAACTGATTCATAAGGGGTTCGCATGGCGACCACGACCGTAGAAGATTTAGCAAAAGAACTGAAGCGCACTCCAGCAGCATTGTTGGAGCAGCTTCAGGCTGCTGGGATCAATAAGACCTCAGCGGAAGACAAGTTGACTGAAAAAGACAAGACCAAACTATTGGAGCATTTGCAAACAGCGCATGGCTCTGATACTGGCGCACGTAAAAAAATCACTTTGACTAAGCGTGAGACCACAGAGATTCGCCAAGCGGATTCTGCTGGTAAGACACGTACGGTACAAGTGGAAGTTCGTAAAAAGCGCGTGTTGGTCAAGCGTGATGATGCTGCTAAAGCAGAAGAAGCGCCGGTTGAGAAAGTTAAAAAAGCTACTGCTGAAACAGCTGCGCCAGCGAATATTTTGGATGAGGCTGAGTTAGCCAAGCGTGAAGCTGAAGCCAAGCGCCAAGCTGAGTTGTTGGCTCGTCAAGAAGCCGATATGCAAGCGGAGATGGATCGCAAGGCTCGCGAGGAATCAGAGAGGCAAGCAGCCAAAGTCAAGGCACAGGAATCTAAAGAAGCTAAAGACGATCAAAAACCAAGCGCTGAAGAAAAGCAGGCTAAGGCCGACAGTGAAGAGCAAGAAAAGAAAGCAGCCACTGCAGCTGCTAAAGAACGTGATGATGAGTTAGAAAGTATTCGTGTGCGTCGTGCCAAAGCAGAAGCAGAAGCTTTGGCGATTCGTGACATGATGAATGCCCCTGCTCGGGTTCTGAAAGCAGCTAAACCTGCCGAAGAAGAAAAGAAAGGCACTTTGCATAAGCCAGTGAAGGCTGAGGGTGCTGATGATAAGAAAAAAGACAAAGCTAAACCTGGTGCTAAAACCATCAAGTCTTCTGAGTCTTCTTCAACATGGCAAGAGGACGGCAAAAAGCGTCCAGGTGGTTTAAAAACGCGTGGCGATACAACGGGTGGTGCAGGAAATTGGCGTGCAGGTGGTGGTAAGAAGAAAAATCAAGCACAAGCCACTGAAGTGCAATCTAATTTCGTGGCACCGACTGAGCCAGTTGTCAGAGATGTACATGTACCAGAAACCATTACTGTTTCAGAGTTGGCGCATAAGATGTCGGTCAAAGCTGCTGAAGTGATCAAGCTCTTGATGGGTATGGGTCAGATGGTGACCATCAATCAAGTCTTGGATCAAGACACAGCAATGATCATTGTTGAGGAGATGGGTCATAAAGCTTTTGCTGCCAAATTAGATGATCCAGATACTGATTTAACGACAGATGCTCATGATGCTGAATTAATTACGCGTCCTCCAGTGGTGACCGTCATGGGTCACGTAGACCACGGTAAAACATCTTTATTGGATTCAATTCGTCGTGCCAAAGTGGCCTCAGGCGAAGCTGGTGGTATCACGCAGCACATTGGTGCGTATCACGTAGAGACGCCTCGCGGCATGATTACTTTCCTCGACACACCGGGTCACGAAGCTTTTACGGCAATGCGTGCACGTGGTGCTCAAGCAACTGATATTGTGATCTTGGTGGTTGCTGCGGATGACGGTGTGATGCCGCAAACCAAAGAGGCGATTGCTCATGCGAAATCTGCGGGCGTGCCTTTGGTCGTGGCGATTAACAAAATTGACAAACCTGAAGCCAATCCAGAGCGCGTTAAACAAGAATTGGTTGCTGAAGGCGTGGTGCCGGAAGAGTACGGTGGTGATTCACCGTTTATTCCTGTATCTGCAAAAGCTGGTACGGGTATCGATGACTTATTAGAAAACGTGTTGTTGCAAGCTGAAGTGCTTGAGTTGAAAGCGCCAGTCGATGCTGCTGCAAAAGGTCTTGTGATTGAAGCGCGTTTGGACAAGGGTAAGGGTCCTGTGGCCACCATCTTGGTTCAATCAGGAACACTTCGCCGTGGTGACATGATTTTGGCAGGATCTTCCTTTGGTCGTGTTCGTGCCATGTTGGATGAGAACGGTAAAGCTTGTCATGAAGCTGGTCCATCGATTCCAGTGGAAATTCAAGGTTTATCAGAAGTACCACCAGCGGGTGAAGAGGTGATTGCGGTTGCTGATGAGCGCAAAGCGCGTGAAATTGCATTGTTCCGTCAAGGCAAGTTCCGTGATGTGAAGTTAGCAAAACAGCAAGCTGTGAAGCTTGAAAGCATGTTTGAAAATATGGGTGAAGGTAGCGTTGAGTCTAAAACTTTACCGATCATCATCAAAGCAGACGTGCAGGGTTCACAAGAAGCATTGGCGCAGTCACTACAAAAACTCTCTACTGCAGAAGTCAAAGTTCAAATTGTTCATGCTGCCGTGGGCGGTATCACTGAAACAGACATCAACTTGGCAGTTGCCTCGAAGGCTGTAGTGATTGGCTTTAATTCACGAGCCGATGCTTTGGCTCGTAAATTGGCTGAAGCCAATGGTGTGGATATCCGTTACTACAACATCATCTACGATGCAGTTGATGAGGTGAAGGCCGCCATGAGTGGTATGTTGACCCCAGAGAAGAAGGAAGAAGTGACTGGTTTGGTTGAAATCCGTCAGGTGATCCAAGTCTCTAAGGTGGGTTCTGTGGCCGGTTGTATGGTGCTTGAGGGTATCGTAAAACGCTCTTCACGCGCACGCTTGTTACGTAATAACGTCGTGGTATGGACGGGTGAATTGGATTCATTGAAGCGCTTTAAAGATGACGTGAAAGAAGTGAAGGGTGGTTTTGAGTGCGGTTTATCGCTCAAGAACTACAACGACATCCAAGAGGGTGATCAATTGGAAATCTTTGAAGTCACTGAAGTGGCCAGAACGCTTTAATAATTTAGTTTGCCCCATGCCAGTTAAAAATCACCGCAATCAACGAGTGGCTGACCAAATCCAAAGGGATTTGGCAGAACTCATTCCACGAGAAATTCGTGACCCTAAAGTTGGGTTGATTACATTGCAAGCGGTTGAGTTAAGCACTGACATGGCGCATGCCAAGATTTTTTTTACAGTCTTGGGCGCTGAGCCAGAAGTGGCCTTGGCTGCTTTGCGTGAAAAAGCTGGATATTTACATTCACTACTTTTTAAACGTTTGCATATTCATACTGTGCCTACACTGCATTTTCATCATGATGAGTCTGTGGCTCGCGGCGTGGAAATGTCTCGCTTGATTGATCAAGCGCTTGGCGATCGCGATAAGGCTTAATTTATGCCCCAAGGAATTCATGGGGTGGTCCTACTGGATAAGCCAGAAGGAATCAGCTCACAAACAGCAGTCACTTTGGTCAAACGCGCTTTTGATGCAGAGAAAGCGGGTCACACTGGAACTTTAGATCCGATGGCCACTGGTTTACTGCCCGTGTGTTTGGGAGAGGCTACCAAGTACTCGCAAGATTTATTGGATGCTGACAAAACTTATTTGGCGACCATTCAATTTGGTCAAAAAACCAGTACAGGGGATGCTGAAGGTGAGGTCATAGAGGTCAAGGAAGCCAATTTTGATGTCACCGATCAGACACAATTGGACGTTAAATTGGCTGAAGTGATTCAACGATTTACCGGTGAGATTGAGCAAGTGCCTCCGATGTACTCAGCTTTAAAGCGTGATGGCAAACCTTTGTATGAATATGCTCGCGCTGGTGAAACATTGGAGCGAGCTGCAAGAAGAATCACGATTCACTCTTTGAAGTGGATTAAGGTTGATTGGCCTGTGGCTCAGTTAGAGGTCAGTTGCAGTAAAGGGACTTATGTCAGAACTTTGGCTGAGGACATCGGTGAATTTTTGGGAGCCGGAGCCCATTTGACTGGATTGAGAAGAGAAAAAGTGGGGCACTTAAGTTTGGGTCATGGGATTACTTTAGATGTTGTTAAAAATAACAGTTCTGAAGAAAACAGGAAACCTGAGTATTTATTACCAGTTGATGCCTTGGTTCAAGATCTTAATTACTTAGAGTTGAGTGACGAAGAAGCTGATCGTTTGCGTTTAGGTCAGCGTGTACCAGTGAGTAAGGCCGGTACTGAAGAAGAGCTCATGAGAATTTATCGAGGCTCAGTGGAGTCCTCAAATTTTATGGGAACCGCCGATTGGCGTAAGGGTGTTTTGCATCCACGTCGTTTGATGGCCCAAACCGCAGTAACGAATTTAACCAATTGATAAAAGTGAAAGCAAAACCATGAGTAATACTCGCGCATTAAGAAACATTGCCATCATTGCCCACGTTGACCACGGTAAAACAACCTTGGTGGATCAGCTACTTCGTCAGTCCGGCACATTCCGTGATAACCAGCAAGTGGCTGAACGAGTGATGGACTCTAACGATATTGAAAAGGAACGTGGTATCACGATTCTTTCTAAGAACTGTGCGGTGGAATACGAAGGGACGCACATCAACATCGTTGACACCCCGGGCCACGCTGACTTTGGTGGTGAGGTAGAACGTGTTTTGTCTATGGTTGATGGCGTATTGCTATTGGTCGATGCTGTGGAAGGCCCAATGCCTCAAACACGTTTTGTGACGAAAAAAGCTTTGGCTTTGGGACTGAAACCAATTGTGGTGGTCAACAAGGTTGACCGTCCTGGTGCGCGTGTTGATTATGTTGTGAATGCCACATTTGAGCTATTTGATAAGTTAGGAGCCACAGAAGAACAATTGGATTTCCCTGTGGTTTATGCCTCTGGTTTGAGCGGTTATGCAGGTTTATCTCCTGATGTTCGTGAAGGCACGATGGCGCCATTGTTCGAGACGGTACTCAAATATGTTCCGATTCGTGATGAAAACCCAGATGGTCCTTTGCAGTTCCAAATTTCATCCATTGATTACAACAGTTACGTCGGTAAGATCGGCGTGGGTCGTATTAGCCGTGGTACTGTCAAAGCGGGTCAAAGCGTGGTTTGTCAAAATGGTCCTGATGGCACACCATTTAATGGTCGTGTGAATCAAGTACTTAAGTTCCAAGGTTTGGAGCGTGTTCAAGTTGATCAAGCTCAGTCCGGTGACATTGTTTTGATCAATGGTATTGAAGATTTGGCGATTGGTACAACGGTTTGTTCCCCAGACAAAGTTGAGCCATTGCCGATGTTGAAAGTTGATGAGCCAACATTGACCATGAACTTTATGGTGAACACCAGCCCATTGGCAGGTCGTGAAGGCAAGTTCATCACCAGTCGTCAAATTCGTGATCGTTTGAATCGTGAGTTGAAGTCCAATATGGCTTTACGTGTGAGCGATACCGACGACGACACAGTATTTGAGGTTTCAGGTCGTGGTGAATTGCACTTAACCATCTTGATTGAAAACATGCGCCGTGAAGGTTATGAGTTAGCGGTTTCTCGTCCACGTGTGGTTTTCCATGAAGAAAATGGCGTAAAAACAGAACCCTATGAAAACCTCACGGTTGACGTTGAAGACACGACTCAAGGTGCAGTGATGGAAGAGTTGGGTAAGCGTAAAGGCGAGTTGCAAGACATGGTGTCTGACGGTAAAGGTCGCACCCGTCTTGAGTACAGAATTCCTGCGCGTGGCTTAATTGGTTTCCAAGGTGACTTTATGACCATGACGCGCGGTACAGGCTTGATGAGTCATACTTTTGATGCTTATGGCCCCATGAAGGAAGGTATGGTGGGTGAGCGTCATAACGGGGTATTGATTTCTCAAGATGATGGTGAAGCTGTGGCTTACGCCTTGTGGAAACTTCAAGATCGTGGCCGTATGTTCGTGGTTCCCGGTGATGCTCTTTACGAAGGTATGGTGATTGGTATTCACAGTCGTGATAATGATTTGATTGTGAACCCCATTAAGGGTAAGCAGCTAACCAACGTTCGTGCTTCGGGAACCGATGAAGCGGTGCGCTTAGTGCCAGCTATCCAAATGTCTTTAGAGTACGCCGTAGAGTTCATTGCTGAGGACGAGTTGGTGGAAGTTACACCAAAGAGCATTCGTATTCGCAAACGTTACTTGAAAGAGCATGAGCGTAAGAAGGCCAGTCGTGAGACTGCGGCTTAATAAGTTCTTATTGAGTTAAAAAATCAACCACAAAGCCGCATCAGTGCGGCTTTGTTGTCATTACAATCTTTTTATGAATAACCAATTGGGTATTTCGCCCAGCAAAGTATTTTTACCGCCAGATGATAAAAATTATCAGACGGTTTTAGACTTTTTAACTCATCAATTTCCAGCCATCTCAAAAGATGAGTGGGTTTCACGTTTTCATGATGGGCTGATTCTAGATGCAGATGGAATGCCCTTGGCAATTTCTGCCGTCTATCGCCCCAATTCTTGGGTGCATTATTTCAAGCGCATTGACTTTGAAGAAATCATACCCTTTGAAGAAGTCATTATTTATCAAGATGATCATCTCTTGATTGCCGATAAACCTCATTTTCTTCCGGTGACACCAGGAGGTCAGTATCTCAAAGAGACTTTATTGGTGCGCTTAAAAACTAAAACAGGTATTGAGACACTCAGCCCCATCCATCGCATTGATCGTGAAACTGCTGGCTTAGTGGCATTCTCAAAGCGACCTGAAGATAGGAATGCTTATCAAGCTTTATTTCGGGATAAGGCAGTGACTAAGGTCTACGAGGCTATTGCACCTCATCGCCCAGAGTTGAATCATCGATTCCCAATTCACTATGCTAGTCGCATTGAAGAATCCGAAATATTCATCCAAATGCATGAGATTCCTGGTGAGTCCAACTCAGGTAGCGTGATTGAATTACTGGATGTGAGGGGGGAATGGGCTCGCTATCGGCTAGAGTTAGGGACTGGTAAAAAGCATCAATTGAGAGTGCACATGAATGCTCTAGGTTTACCGATCAAAAATGATCAAATCTATCCTGTTCTAAAACCGCATGTCACAGTAGGAAAGAGTTTTGATCAAGCACTACAGTTGCTGGCCAAAGAGTTGGCCTTTATTGATCCACTCACAAAAATTCATCATCACTTTATAAGTGGACGAGAGCTGGGGTTTTAAAACTCTATTCTGTGAAAAATATTTTGATTGATAATGCACCCATGAAGCGATTAGCAGTGGCCCCGATGATGGATTGGACAGATCGACAGTGTCGAACTTTCCACCGCAGTTTAACCAAGAAGGCAGTTCTTTATAGTGAGATGGTCACTACGGGGGCTCTGATTTATGGGGATGTGCCGCGACATCTTGATTTTGATGAGGTTCAGCATCCGGTGGTTCTGCAATTAGGAGGCAGTGAGCCGCAAGATTTGGCCACGTCTGCCAAGCTTGCGAAGAAGTGGGGCTACGATGAAATTGATTTGAACTGTGGTTGTCCCTCTGAACGAGTGCAACGGGGTTCATTTGGTGCTTGCTTGATGGCTGAGCCAGATTTGGTGGCCGAATGTGTCAAAGCGATGGTGGATGCGGTAGATATTCCTGTCACAGTAAAACATCGTATTGGTTTGAATGACATGAACGTTCAAGATAATCAACAAGATTATCAATTTACCTTGGACTTCATTTGCAAGGTTGCGCAAGCGGGGGCGAGTCAAGTGACGATTCATGCGCGCAATGCTATTTTGAAGGGCTTGTCCCCTAAAGAAAATCGCACCATTCCACCTTTGCGTTATGAGATCGCCAAACAATTGCGCATCGATGCGCAAAAGCATTTTCCCCATCTCAAAGTCTTGCTCAATGGTGGCTTAGAAACCAACGGCGATATTGCACGACATTGGCATGATTTTGATGGTTTTATGATTGGTCGTGCTGCTTATCATACGCCGGGCATGATGTTAGATTGGGATGAGATGCTGGCCACTGATGGCCAGGCTTTTGGACATTTTTTTGGCATTGATCAGTGGAATCGGATTACCGAAGAATTAATCAATCAATGTACTCAGTGGCTGAAGTTGTGTGAAAAAAATCAGCAGCCATTTCATATGGCAGCCATCACACGCCATATTTTGGGTTTGGCTCATGGTAAGGGAGGGTCAAAGCATTGGCGCAGAAAGTTATCAGACTATCGCTTGCTAGGGGCTGTCAAGACCGAGAGAGATATTCGTGGCTTTTTTGAGGACGCAAATCAGGAGCTCAGAATGTATGTTGAACATGAAGAGTCAGACAGGTTATAATCTTATTTCTCTACGGTGGCTGTAGCTCAGTTGGTAGAGTCCAGGATTGTGATTCCTGTTGTCGTGGGTTCGAGCCCCATCAGCCACCCCAAATTATGAAAAGAGCTCCTAAGTGGAGCTCTTTTGTTTTGGGCTATCCTACACCTTGAGTTAATCTTATTGAATGCATCTTGAGCAAAGAGTGAATGATGAAAACAATCAAATTATTTATTTCAATGGCCGTGTCTTTGGGTTTGACTTCCCCCGTTTTTGCTAATGGTCAGCAGACCTATCAACAAGTGTGTATGGCTTGTCATGCTTCGGGTGTGTTGGGTGCTCCCAAGCTTGGAGATAAGGTCAAGTGGGCTCCTTTAATTAAAGAGGGGCAAGCCATTTTGACAGCTCATGGTTATGTGGGTGTTAGAGGAATGCCAGCCAAGGGGGGTAAACCTGATTTAAGTGTTGATCAATTTGCTCAAGCTTTGGTTTTTATGGTTAATCAGTCGGGTGGTTCATGGAGTAATCCGAATGAAAAATTACTCAAAGCCATTGAGATAGAAATTGAAAAACGTCAAAAACAGTTAAGTCAGAAGAAGTAAGTTGCTTCTTGTTGAAGAGATCGCTATCAGTGAAAACTTTGGTTAATATTCTCGCCCACGGATTTTTATGGGTGCTTGCTGTCATTCCATACTCATGGGTGGTGCGGATTGGATATGCTTTGGGTGCAATTGCCCCCACTTTTTCAAAGTCCCGCGTCAAGATTGTGAACGCGAACCTCAAGGCTTGTTTCCCGAATTTAACTCTAGAGCAAAGAGAGGCTTTGGCGAAAGAGCATTGGCGTTTATTGGGTCGAAGTTTTGCTGAACGAGGACGTCTTTGGTTGGGTTCAGAGCAATCTATTCATGAGTTTGTGACCGTGCATCCTGCGGTTGATATGAATGATGGCAAGCCTCGCTTATATGTCAGTATGCACATGATGGGTATTGAAGCGGGCTTAATAGCCATTACGATGCACCTTAAAAAAATCAAAGCGCCTCCAGGCATCACTTTGTATGTGTTCATGAAAAATGAGTATTTTGAGCCTCGCATCAAGCAATGGCGTGAGCGTTTTGGCGCCAAGATGCTTTTGAGAGAAAGTCATGGAAGAGAGTTGATTCGTGAAGCACGCAAAGGAACCTTTGTGTGTCTATCTCCTGATATGGATTTGGGTCGGAGAGATTCTGAGTTTGTGCCGTTCTTTGGTGTCTCTACCAACACAGTTCTGTCTGTTTCTAAAATGGCTAAATTAGCAGGCGCAGAGGTTTGCCCAATATTCACAACCTTGCGAGCAGATCAATCAGGCTACGATTGTCACGTGGGAGAGCCTTGGCCCAATTTTCCAACAGATGATCCGGTGGCCGACACAAAGCGCATGAATCAATATTTTGAAGAGGTCATTTCGCCCAGAATTCCAGAGTATTACTGGATTCACAAACGCTTTAAAAATCGACCTGAGGGTGAGAAGTCTATTTATTAATCAATCAGAAGATTGATATAAACACTCCAAAAGAGCAAAGAAAAAATGATTAACTGGTTGTACCAGTTAATCATCAAAGACCGCCAGGTCTAATCAAGCCAACTGCTAAACCTTCAATGGTGATTTCATCGCGACGTGGGTCAACAATGATGTTTTCAAAATCTGGGTTTTCAGCAATCAATTCAATCTTCATGCCATGAGGCCCTTTGGATTGTGACCAACGTTTTACCGTGACTTCATCGTCAAGACGTGCAACCACGATTTCACCATTGCGAACTTCGCTGGTTTTCTTCACTGCCAAATAGTCACCATCCAAAATGCCAGCATCGCGCATACTCATGCCACGCACTTTCAATAGGTAATCAGCCCCTTTATCAAATAACGATGGGTCGCATGGCACTTGTTTTTGAATGTGCTCAACGGCAAGAATCGGAGAGCCTGCTGCGACACGACCAATCAGAGGCAGGGTTAACTGCTGCAATGAGGGCATGGGCAAATGCAATTGTTTAGGTAATTTAATACCACGGGATGTGCCGGGGGTTAATTCGACATAACCTTTGCGTGCCAAAGCCCGTAAATGTTCTTCTGCTGCATTGGCTGAGGCAAAACCCAAACGAGAAGCGATTTCTGCACGAGTGGGGGGTAAACCACTGCGCGAGATAGCATCCGTAATTAAGCCCAAGATTTCTTCTTGGCGAGCTGTTAGTTTAGGTTTTACTGTATTTGTATCCATGCTGGCATTCTATACAGTGATTTCATATCTTGCAATACCCATTGATAATGTTTTTATGAGCTCTCAATATTTACTTCTTTTGGGCATGGGTGGCACCATTGCAGGTCTTGCCGATGACCCCCAAAAACCACTCAGTTATCAAGCAGGACAGGTTCCAGTTGGAGACTTGGTAGAAAGTTTGCAGTTTGATCCTGAATTTGGCGATATAAAAACCGTTCAAGTGGCCAATATTGATAGCCGAAACATGACTGAGGATCTCTTGATTCAGTTGGGTTGGGCAGTGAAAGCGGGTCTAGAAAATCCTGATGTGACGGGTATTGTGATTACCCACGGCACGGATACCATGGAAGAAACAGGTATTTTCTTACATGCCACATTGGGTAAGTTAGCCAGCCACTATAAAAAAGCAGTGGTTCTGACTGGCGCCATGTTGCCAGCCAATGCGGACCACTCTGATGGGCAAATCAACCTAAAATCAGCTCTTTTAATGGCTAAGCAAGCTCGAGAGGCTCAGCAGTTTGGCATTTTGGCCATTATGGCGGGCAAGCCCTGCTTGGCTCGCGAGCTCTCTAAGCAGCACACTCATGCCCTTGATGCCTTGGTAGTGAATGCGCGTGAGTTGGATGGCCCGATTCATAAACGTCAAGCTGACTTACATTTGCCTGCCGAAGCGGGCTGGCCTTGGGTAGAGATTGTGACCAGTCATACCGGGGCAAAACCCCAATTGGTTGAAATGCTGGTCTCTGCCGGAGTACAAGGCATTGTGGTGGCTGGTACAGGTCAGGGTAGTGTCAATAAGGTCTTGGCAGAGCAATTGATTATTGCTGCAGAGCAGGGGGTGGCCGTGATCAGGTCTTCAAGAACTGGAGCTGGGGCCGTGTTTTCTGAGATTCCTGAGCCCGATCAAAGCTGGAACTGGTTATGTGGCAGGGATTTATCTGCTCCCAAGGCCCGCATTGCCCTCCAACTGTCTCTTTTAGAGGCCAATTCAAGAAAAACCGACGATTGGCAGAGTATTTTTGCTACAATCTAGGGCTGTAGTTTTTTTACCTTGTCACACTGGTCAATGACCTAAACAGTGGTTGTTGAGACGCCCAGGTGACTTTTATCCATAAGGAGTAATTAATGCGTCATTACGAAATCGTTTTTATCGTCCATCCGGACCAAAGCGAGCAAGTACCTGCCATGGTTGAAAAGTACACCAGTACGATTACAACTCAAGGTGGCAAAGTTCACCGCGTTGAAGATTGGGGTATTTATCAAATTCGTGGTTTGGGGGCTAAAAGAAAAGTTCCAAATTTTGAT
>CAYVBV010000058.1:0-10943 GCA_964449745.1 uncultured Polynucleobacter sp.
GAAAGAACCCAATCTTGAGTCGCTAAATCAAGTGCCCGATTTTTTTGTGGACCAAAACCAGGCCAATCTGAAGTAATTTCTAGTTTGGCACCAAAAGATCGAGCGATTTCTTGAGTGCCGTCGGTGCTTTGGCTATCTACAACAATGATCTCATCGGCAAAAGAAACACTCTCAAGGCAGTCTTGAAGATTGGCTGCTTCATTTTTAGTAATTATGATGACGGATAGGCTCATTAGAGGATGTTAGCACCGGTGTAGGTTACGATTGAGGTTATGGATTCAAATAGTATCAATATCAGCACCCAAACTGCGTTGACACGCATTTTAAAATACGCGCTACCTCATAAGCTAGCAGTTGTTTTGGCTTTGGTGGGTTTAGCCATCGTGGCTGCGACTGAAACAGCCATTCCAGCTCTTTTAAAGCCTCTTTTAGACCGTGGTTTCAGTGGCAAATTAGATAACAAACTCTGGCATGTGCCTGCTTTTTTAGTCGGTTTGGCCTTTATTCGAGGTTTTGCTCAATTTGGCTCCAATTACGCCTTGAGCCACATCACCAATTCAGTGTTATTCAAATTACGTGAACAAATGTTCAATCGCTTGCTACAAGCCCCAGCTGATTTATTTCAGAATCGTTCGGCAGCTTCCTTGATCAATGCTGTGGTGTTTGAGGTCAATGCCGTGTTGCAAGTCATCACCAGCATTGCCATGAACTTGGTACGCGATAGTTTGACAGTCATCGGCTTGATGGCCTATTTGTTCTATTTGAACTGGCGATTGACACTCTTGGTCTTGATTATTTTCCCCATCATTGGTTTCATGGTGAAGTTGATCAATACGCGTTTACGCAAATTGCACAAAGTCAGTCAAGACATGACCAACGAACTTTCTTATGTGGTGGAGGAGAGTGTCGGTGGATACAAAGTGGTCAAGTTGCATGGCGGTGAAAAATACGAAAAAGAGCGCTTTTCATTGATTGCCAATAAGTTGCGTCGTTATTCCATGAAAATCGCCGTGGCCGGTGGTTTAAATCAGCCCATGACTCAATTCGTGGCCTCCATTGCTTTGTCTGGGGTTTTGCTGGTGGCCTTGTTTCAGTCATCCATGGCCGAAGTCACGGTGGGTGGCTTCGTGGCCTTTGTAACAGCTCTCATTTTGATTATTTCTCCTTTGAAACATTTGGCCGACATTAATCAGCCCTTGCAACGAGGCATTGCAGCAGCCGACATGATTTTTAAATTAATGGATCAACCCATTGAAGAAGATTCATTGCGTCGTGCCCATGCCATCAAACTCAATAAAGCCGAAGGTAATTTAGAGTTCAAGTCAGTGAGCTTTGCTTACACGGGTTTAAGCTCAATTGAATCTATTCCAGCAAGTGATGATGGAGCACCAGCCAGAGAAGTGCTGAAGCACATTGATCTGAAGATTCCGGCGGGGGAAGTGGTGGCTTTTGTGGGGCCTTCAGGCAGTGGCAAATCAACTCTGGTCAATTTATTGCCACGCTTCTTTAATCCAAGTTCAGGTTCTATTCATTTGGATGGTGTGGATATACAAGACATCGACCTCAAAGATTTGCGTCGCCAAATGGCCTTTGTCAGTCAGGACGTGGTTTTATTCAATGACACCATTGCGGCCAACGTGGCTTATGGAGTCAGCAGTCCCGAAGAAATTGATCGTGGCCGAGTGCATGAAGCTCTACAAGCAGCTAATTTGGCAGAATTGATACAGGAGTTGCCTGAGGGCATTGATTCTGAAGTGGGGGATAACGGCAATCGTTTGTCCGGTGGACAGCGTCAACGTTTGGCCATTGCGAGAGCCATTTATAAAAATGCGCCGATTTTGATCTTGGATGAGGCCACATCAGCCCTAGACTCAGAATCTGAGCGCCAAGTTCAAGATGCCCTTGAAAAGCTCATGGAAGGTAGAACAACCTTGGTGATTGCCCATCGTTTATCGACCATTGAAAATGCCAATCGCATTGTGGTTCTTGATCATGGACGAGTGGTCGAGAATGGATCTCATGCAGAACTAATTGAGCAAAATGGCTTATATGCCAGCTTGCATCGTCTGCAGTTTTCTCAAGCTTAATTCAAAACAATATCGTACTGTTCTTGATTAAAGCTTGACTCGGCTTGAAGTCGAATGGGTTTGCCGATGAACTCAATGAGTTGCGCTAAGTGCGTGCTTTCTTCTTCTAAGAAACGGTCAATCACATCGGCGCAAGCAATGATTCTGAATTCTTTGGGATTGAACTGGCGGTGCTCTCGCAACACTTCTCGAAGGATTTCATAGCAAATACTTTGCGCTGTTTTTACTTGCCCTTTGCCATCACAAACTTCGCAGGGTTCGCAAAGCAGGTGAGCCAAAGATTCGCGAGTGCGCTTGCGCGTCATTTCGACCAACCCGAGTGAAGAAAATGGATTGGCTGAAGTTCTGATTTTGTCACGGGCTAAATTTTTATTGAGTTCTTGAAGAACAGCTTCTTGGTGCTCTTTGCTGTGCATGTCAATGAAATCAATGATGATGATTCCTCCCAGATTGCGTAAACGCAATTGTCTGGCGATTGTTTGTGCTGCCTCTAGATTGGTTTTATAGACGGTGTCATCAAATGTACGGGCTCCCACGTAACTGCCGGTATTCACGTCGATGGTGGTCATGGATTCGGTTTGATCAATCATCAGATAACCACCTGATTTCAGATCCACACGGCGACCTAAAGCACGATTAATCTCGGTTTCAGTGTCATACAAGTCAAATAGCGGACGCTCACCACGGTACAAGACCAACTTACTCTCTTGATTGGGTGTGAAGTCTCGCGCAAATCTAATCAGTTTTTCAAAGTTCTCTGCTGAATCCACCCGAATTTGAGTGATGGCGTCTGTGGCCAGATCGCGTAGGACGCGTTCGGCCAAGCTTAAGTCTTGGTGTAACAAGCTTGGTGCTGGTAAAGAGCTGTGGCCAGCTTGAATCTTTTTCCAAGTGGCCGATAAATAACGCAAATCGTTCGATAGCTCTTGATCATCAGCATCTTCAGCACTGGTACGCAGAATGTAACTGCCCTTTTCCTCAGAAGATAACAAAGCCTGAAATCGTTGTTTCAGGGCATCGCGATTTTCTAAGTTATCAATCTTTTGAGAAATGGCGATTTGTTGCCCTTGATCCTCTTGAGGCAAATACACCAAGTTACGACCCGCAATACTGATGTGTGTGCTTAAGCGAGCTCCTTTGGTTCCCAAAGGGTCTTTCAGCACCTGAACCAAAATCGTTTGGCCATCAAACACCAATTTTTCGATGGGGGTGTTCTCAGTTTTGGAATTTTTGGGCATCCATAAATCGGCCACATGCAAAAAGGCTGCTTTATCCAAGCCAATGTCCACAAACGCAGATTGCATGCCTGGTAATACGCGAGTGACTTTACCGAGATACACATTGCCCACAATGCCTCGATTTTGACTTCTCTCAATGTGCAATTCTTGAACCACGCCTTGCGCAATCAGGGCAACACGTGTTTCTTGGGGCGTGATATTAACGAGAATTTCTTCGGTCATGGCGAGGGGTTGGCAATTCAATCAAGCTTGGATTCAGCGGTTTGAAAACTTTACACCAGATTCTTGAAGCACTTGGGCTGTTTCAAATAAAGGTAAGCCCATGATGCCAGAAAAGCTTCCTGAAATATGACTGATCAACGCTCCTGCTTTCCCCTGAATGCCATAAGCACCTGCTTTACCCATGGGTTCTTGGCTGGCGACATAAGTATCAATTTCTTCTGGGCTAAGAGGCTTAAAGGTTACGCTAGAACTTGAAATCTTCAACAGTGGACTTGAGTCAAAGTCTGTCAATACTGCGATTGCGGTATGAACCTGATGTGTTTGCCCACTCAAGAGCCCCAATATTCTTTTGGCATCAGAAGAGTCTTCAGGCTTACCCAAGATCAATTCTTGGTCATTCAAGGTGATTGCGACAGTCGTGTCTGCGCACAGTATGGGTACCCATGGAAGTTGTCGCATTTTCCAACGATGCTTGGCAGCCTCTAATTTGGCCAAGGTCACGCGTTTGACATACTCCAGGGAGTTTTCATTTGCTTTCTGTATTTCTAGTAATTCAGGATCCTCGTTTGCATCCGCTAATAGCAATTGAAATTCAATCCCAATCTGTTGCAGTAACTCTTGCCGACGCGGACTTTGGGAGGCGAGGTAAATGAATGAGTATGGAACCGATTGTGTTGTGCTCATTTTTAGCTCGCTCAGTTTAAACGCGATGATAGGGATGACCTTGCAAAATGGTCCATGCGCGATACAGTTGTTCAACGAGCAACACACGGGCCATTGCATGAGGTAATGTCATGCTAGATAGTCGCATCATGGAAGCGGCTTCTTTTTTAAGTTCTGGATCTAAACCATCAGCGCCACCAATCAACAAAGCGATGTCTTTGCCACTTTGACGCCAAGCACTCATCTGATTGGCCAAGTCTTGAGTTGACACATCTTTGCCGCGCTCATCTAAAGCGATGATGTGAACGCCTTTGGGGAGAGCCTCTCTGATCTTGATGGCTTCTTTGGCAGGATTGAGATCAGGCTTGAGTTCTTTGATCTGAATCGCGCAATCTGCTGGCATGCGCTTGAGATAATCTTGGGTGGCAGTTTCTGCCCAAGCAGGCATCTTGTGACCTACAGCAATGACCCACAATTTCATGATTGAAACAGGAGTTTTAAGCCAAAGGCTTAATCGTCCTCATCTTCCTCGGGTTCACTGGCGAAACGTTTTGATTTATTGGCTTTGCCACCGAGTTTGACGCGCACTGGTTTGTCACCCCAAATGCCCTCTAGCTGGTAATAAGAGCGCAACATTGGTTGCAAAATATGAACCACGATGTCGCCGCAATCGACCAAGACCCATTCACCGGTCTCCATGCCTTCCACAGAAATCACTTCGCCACCTTTTTCTTTGACGGCTTCTTTCACAGACATGGCCAATGATTTGGTTTGACGATTGCTGTTACCCGTCGCAATGATCACACGATCAAAGAGGTCGCTGATTTTTTTGGTATCAAAGACACGGATGTCTTCTGCTTTGACATCTTCAAGGGCATCAATGATCACGCGTTGTAGTTTTGGAATATCCATCATGTATTTCTATAAAGACCTTTGGCTTCAATATAGTCGAGCACCAAAGGTGGGATTGCATCTGCCAATTCATCCCATGAGGCATGATTCAAAAAGCCATCACGAAGTTGAGTGGAGGAAAGATTAATTTGTAAGCTTTGGTCCAATAAAACATGACCCAATGGACTTGATTGTAGCAACTGAGGGTCCAAGGTTTGCTGATTAGCAAAAATCGCCTCTGAATTGCCAGATTCGTTGCCCTTGTCATAACTTGGGCGACTGGCCACTGCCAAATGAACATATTTTGGCAACTCTGACCATTGATGCCATGTTTTTATATGAGTCCAACTGTCTGCCCCCATGAGCCATGTGATGGACGCTTGGGCGCCATACAGGGCTCGTATCTCTTTTGCGGTGTCGATCGCGTAGCTTGGACCTTCACGAGCCATTTCTAAAGTGCTGATTTCAATCTTGGTATAGATGTGATGGTCGACAAAAAGATCATGCAAGGTTTCAACTGCATATTCACTCATGGCCAAGCGATGTTTGGCAGAAGTGATGTCATGACCTTTTTGCCAAGGTTGACCTGCAGGCATCCAAATGATGTGATCAAGTTGCAAAACTCTCGAAAAATGTTCGGCCAAACGTAAGTGACCCCAATGAGGAGGGTCAAAGGTGCCACCTAAGATGCCCACGGATAAACGCTTTTTTGCTTCCTTGGCGTCCATCAAGCATTGATCCAGTCTTTGGGTTTTAGAAATTCTGTGTATAGACGTGCTTCTGGACTATTGGGAGTCGGTTTCCAATCGTATCCCCAGCGCACAATTGGTGGCATGGACATCAAAATCGACTCCGTGCGCCCGCCTGATTGCAAGCCAAATAGGGTGCCGCGGTCAAACACCAAATTGAATTCCACATAACGTCCGCGACGGAAGGCTTGGAATTCTCTTTCGCTTTCTGTGTAGGGGTCATTCTGATGTTTTTTCACAATCGGTAAATAAGCTTCTAAAAAGGCATCTCCAACTGTGCGAGTCATTTCAAAACTTTTCTCAAATCCCAACTCACTGAAATCATCATAAAAAATACCGCCGATACCCCGAGGTTCATCGCGATGTTTTAAATAAAAATAATCATCACACCATTTCTTGAAGCGGGGATGTAATTCAGAACCAAAGGGGTCCAAAGCATTTTTACAAGTTTGGTGAAAATGTTGGCAATCAGCCACATCACCGTAGTAGGGGGTCAAATCCATGCCACCTCCAAACCACCATACGGGATCTTTTCCAGGTGCTTGGGCGATGAAGCAGCGCACATTCAAATGAACGGTCGGAATGTGAGGGTTGCGAGGATGAAATACCAAAGACACCCCCATGGCTTCAAAGGCGCGACCAGCCAGTTCGGGACGGTGAGCTGTGGCAGAAGGGGGCATTGAATCGCCACGCACATGAGAAAACCCAACGCCGCCACGTTCTAAGATATTGCCTTCTTCAAGAATGCGTGAGCGACCGTCTCCTTTGAGTTTGGCATCTTCTGGTTTCACCCATGAGTCTGTGGCAAATTCCTGACCATCGAGCGCACTCATGCCAGCGGTGATGCGATCTTGTAGACCTAAAAAATAGTCACGCAGTTCAGTGGTGTTGATCATTCCATTCAACCTTATTAAAGGGCTCTGTAGCCAATATCACGGCGGAACTGAGCACCGTCAAAATGAATTTGATCTAAGTGTGCATAGGCTTTTTGTTGAGCGCCTTTGGTGGTGTGATCTAAACCCACCACACACAAGACTCGCCCACCGGATGTTTTCAACACACCATTTTCCATGGTTGTTCCTGCATGAAAGGTCACATGATCAGCGTCATCTGCAGGTATGCCTGTGATGACGTCGCCTTTGCGAGGAGTCTCAGGATAGTTGTGAGCAGCCATCACGACACCTAAAGCAATGCGTGAGTCCCACTCCAATTCCACTTGATCTAATTGACCGTCAACAGCAGCGTCTAATGCGATTAAGAAGTCGCTCTTCAAGCGCGCCATAATCGGTTGAGTTTCTGGGTCTCCCATGCGGCAATTGAACTCTAAGGTTTTGGCTTTGCCTGATGAATCAATCATCAAACCAGCATATAAGAAACCAGTAAATGGAATGCCATCGGCAGCCATGCCTTTGACCGTGGGCAGAATAATTTCTCGTAAAGCACGGGCATGGATTTCAGGAGTGACCACAGGGGCTGGTGAGTAAGCACCCATTCCGCCGGTATTGGGGCCTTGATCAGCATCGAGTAAACGTTTGTGATCTTGACTGGTCGCCAAAGCCAAAACGTGTTGACCATCAACCATCACGATGAAGCTTGCTTCTTCACCGGTTAAAAATTCTTCAATCACGACACGAGCGCCAGCATCACCCAGTTTGTTGTCAGATAGCATCATGTCAATCGCGCCATGTGCTTCCTCAAGTGTCATTGCAACGACCACCCCTTTACCCGCAGCCAAGCCATCTGCTTTCACAACAATGGGAGCACCTTTCAGATCAATGTAAGCATGAGCTTCTTTGATGTCTGAAAACGTTTGGTATTCCGCTGTAGGAATGTTGTGACGCTTCATGAAGGCCTTCGCAAAATCTTTAGAAGATTCGAGTTGGGCTGCTTTTTGTGTGGGTCCAAAAATACGCAATCCTTGCGCTCTGAAAATATCCACAATGCCACCGGCCAGCGGAGCTTCTGGGCCAACCACTGTCAAATGAATCTTTTCCTCGCGAGCAAAATTCGCTAAGGCATTCAAGTCGGTGATGGCTAAATTTTCAATGCCCATATTTTTTGCGGCTGCAGTGGCTGTGCCGCCATTGCCTGGGGCCACAAATACTTTTTGAACTTTTGCAGATTGAGCCAATTTCCATGCCAAGGCATGTTCGCGACCACCAGAACCGACGACTAAAATTTTCATAAATACTCTCGTTGTTTAGCTATTTGACTCACTGATTGTTTACTCGATGGATGCATTGGTAAAGACTTCTTGAACGTCGTCCAAGGCCTCTAGGGCATCCAATAGTTTTTGCATCTTGATGGCATCGTCACCTGATAAATCTGTTTCGGTATCAGGGCGCATCGTGACTTCACCCAACTCTGGAGTGAAACCCTTAGAAATTAATACATCCTTGATTTGTGCAAATTCATAAGGGGGAGTCACCACTTCAATCGAACCATCCTCTTGAGCAATCACGTCATCCGCACCAGCTTCCAGCGCAGCTTCCATGAGAGCGTCTTCCGAAGTTCCGGGAGCAAAGAACATGCGACCACAATGCTTGAATAAAAAAGCCACAGAACCATCACTGCCCAAATTACCGCCGTGCTTGGTGAACGCGTGTCGAACTTCTGCCACCGTGCGCGTGCGATTGTCCGTGAGCGCATCCACGATCACTGCAGCACCATTCAAGCCATAACCTTCGTAGCGAATTTCTTCATAGTTCACACCTTCCAAAGATCCAGTGCCACGAGCAATTGCTCGCTGGACGTTGTCATTGGGCATATTGGAATCTTTGGCTTTATCGATGGCTAAGCGCAAACGTGGGTTGGTTGCCACATCGCCACCACCCATCTTGGCTGCCACGGTGATTTCGCGAATCAGTTTCGTCCAAATCTTGCCGCGTTTTTCGTCTTGGCGTCCTTTGCGATGCTGAATATTGGCCCATTTGGAATGACCGGCCATAAATACTCCCTGGATAACTTTTATTGAAGAATTGCTATATATTTAGCTAAGTACGTAATTTTAGGCAAATTAGTACCTGATTACCCAAAAATCCAAAAAAATTAACTAAAACAAATCAATCAAAGTAGGAGACAAGCATGAGTGTGATTCAGTCTAAAGCCATCAAAATGATGGAAGTCGGTGGTCCTGAGGTCCTGAAATGGGTCGATATCGAAGTGGCTGAACCCGGCCCTGGTGAAGTGCGTATTCAGCATCAGGCAATTGGTTTGAACTTCATTGACGTTTATTTCCGTAAAGGTGTTTATCCACAACCGCTACCCGGTTGGTTGGGTATGGAAGCCTCCGGTATCGTTGAATCGGTGGGTGCAAATGTAAAACATCTAAAAGTCGGTGATCGAGTGGTTTATGCCGCAAAGCCACCCGGAGCTTATTCTCAAGTCAGAGTCATTGCTGCCGATGTGGTGGTGAAATTACCAGATGCCATCTCATTTGAGATGGGTGCGGCCATGATGTTACAAGGTCTAACAGTTCATTATTTACTCAATGACAGTTATCGGGTTAAGGCTGGAGATACCGTCTTATTTCATGCGGCAGCAGGTGGTGTAGGTTTGATTGCTATGCAATGGCTTAAATTATTGGGCGCGACTGTGATTGGCACGGTGGGCTCTGAAGAAAAAGCAGCACTCGCCAAATCTTATGGTTGTGATCACACCATCTTGTACAAACAAGAAGACTTTGTGGCGCGCACTCGCGAATTGACGAATGGCAAAGGAGTGAATGTTGTCTATGACTCCATTGGTAAAGATACGTTCATGCAATCTTTGGATTGCATCAAACCTCGCGGCATGATGGTGACTTATGGCAATGCTTCAGGACCTGTTCCACCGATTGATGTGGGCATCTTAGGAGTCAAAGGTTCTCTCAAGTTAACTAGACCGACAGTCATGACTTATGCCCATGACCGCAGTTTGTTGGAGCCCATGTCTGCGGAGTTATTTGACAAAGTAATCAGCGGCAAGATCAAAATTGAAATCAATCAAAAATATCAATTGCAAGATGCGGCTCAAGCGCATCGAGATCTTGAAGATCGTAAAACCACGGGTTCAACGATTTTCTTGCCATAAATAAGGATAAATAAAAAATGAGCACGATTGCATTCATTGGTTTAGGAAACATGGGTCGTCCTATGGTGGGCTTCCTTTTAAAAGCGGGACATCAATTACGCATTTATGCCAGACGTCCTGAGGTATTTCAAAATGAAGCCAAGCATCTGGTGGATGCAGGCGCTGTTCCCTGCAATACCCCTGCGCAAGCAGCTGAGGGTGCTGATTTCATCATCACCAACGTGATGAGCACGCAAGATGTGGCCGATGTGTTGCATGCGGGTCAACATTCAGTCATTGAAACTGCCAAGGCAGGGGCTATCTGTATGGATCACAGCACGATTGATCCAGAAGGTGCCAAAGCCATCGCTGCGGTATTGGCCAACAAAGGCATTGCTTTTGTGGACGCCCCCGTCAGCGGCGGCGCTAAGGCAGCCGGCGAGGGTGCCTTGGTCATGATGATGGGGGGCTCTGATGCGGATGTGGCCAAAGCCAAAGAAATTGTGAAGCATTACACCAAAGCAGTGACACACATTGGTGGTGTAGGTCATGGTCAAGTGGCAAAACTTTGCAATCAAATTGCTCAGGTCATCACCATTCAGGGAGTGGCAGAATCTTTGCGTTTTGCATCTGCCAATGGTGCAGATTTACAAAAAGTATTTGAAGCGATCTCTGGCGGCATGGCAGGTAGTCGAATGCTTGATTTAATGGGGCCCAAAATGGTCAGTCGCGACTTCAAAGCGGGGATCGAGGCACGCTTGCATGCCAAAGATTTTTTCTTGGTGAAAGACGCCGCCCAAAAGGCTCATTTAGACATGCCAGCCTTACAAACAGTGGCTGTACAGTTGCAGAAGTTAATGGACGCTGGATGGGGGTATGACGACACTTCTTCACTTCTCAAGGTACTTGAGGCATAATAGCGGTCTTGCTTGCAAACTTTGCAAGCAATTCAGCCTGCCGCGGTGGTGAAATTGGTAGACACAGGAGACTCAAAATCTCCCGCCCAAAAGGTGTGACGGTTCGAGTCCGTCCCGCGGCACCAA
>CAYVBV010000059.1:0-7754 GCA_964449745.1 uncultured Polynucleobacter sp.
AGTCAAACCAGATATACCATCCATAGTTAAATCTACTGATATAGGTATAACTCCTTTATAGTCAGTACCATTATCTATTTCAACTAATAAAGAGTTTAGATATCCATTCATAGTAGATAAGTTCCCCTCATGAAAAACGGATATGTTGTTATTAATCAAAATATAGTCTTTTACGAATTGTATTAAAACTAATATTTGATTGAGAATATTTTTTTTATACTCTATTTCGGTAGTATTACGATCAGCGTTTTGTGTAGTTGTTTCTTTAAAAAGTCTATCTTTCAACCCCTCATTTAAATAGTTGTACGTAGAAGTTTGGATAGAAGCTATGTTCTCTCTGCTCTGCGCTGCTATAGCTATCATTGTAGCTTGCGATGGAAATATTTTGGAATTTATTTTATGAGATCTTATTATGCTGCTATTCCCTAAAATATTAATTTTAAATTTTGAAGATACACTAGATTCAGAAGGTAGCTCAGTATAGTGTTTATCTATTATACAAATTTTACTATCTGTAACGTATTTATCAAAATCATTTATTGATCCCAAAGAGAATGAAACATCTGATAAAAGCCTAGATAAAAAAGTACCAACATATACATAACCGCCCCCAGATATAGACAGTTCTTTGTATAAAGATATTATCTTTCCTATGTTGATGTACAAGTTACCTATTATACCTAAATTAGTGTCAGAATAAAGATACTCCTTAAAAGTGTTTAAACTATCTGTTGAGTAGCTAAGTGGGCCGCTTCTGGTAATAGAAGGGTTCTCTACATCAAAAACTTTTGGATTAAATGCGCAAGCAAGACCCTTGCGTCTACTTTATCAAGCGTGCTGGCCTGGATTAGTTCACGAATATTGGACAAGGCGTTTTAGTTAATGAATGGGTCAGTCAGAAAGAAATGAGCAGTGAATGGAATAAGTACTAATGAGGCCAATTAGTTTTCACCAAGACTGGCTAAAAGTTCTGCTTGGTGCTCGGCGGACAGTGCGTTCAATAGATCTTGAATATCGCCATCCATCATTGCATCAATCTTATAAAGGGTGAGATTGATACGGTGATCAGTGATGCGACCTTGTGGAAAATTGTAGGTTCTGATGCGGTCACTGCGATCACCCGAGCCCACCAAACTCTTTCTGGTTTCTGCTTCTTTGTCGTGCGCTGCTCTGCGTTTGGCATCCATGATGCGTGAGACAAGGACTTTCATGGCTTGCTCTTTATTGCGATGTTGGCTGCGGTCATCTTGGCATTCAACCACGGTACCGGTTGGTATATGCGTAATACGCACGGCCGAATCAGTTTTATTGATGTGTTGCCCGCCAGCTCCTGAAGCTCTAAAAGTATCAATGCGTAAATCCGCGGGATTGATCTCAATATCACTGATCTCATCGGCTTCGGGCATGACCGCCACCGTGCATGCTGAAGTATGAATACGACCTTGAGTTTCTGTTTGAGGGACGCGTTGCACGCGATGACCACCTGACTCAAATTTGAGTTTTGAGTAAGCGCCTTGACCCACAATGCGAAGAATCACTTCTTTATAGCCACCCAAATCAGATTCTGAAGCGCTGACCACTTCTACTTGCCAGCGTTGACGTTCGGCAAAGCGCGTGTACATCCTGAATAAATCAGCCGCAAATAAAGCACTTTCATCCCCGCCTGTGCCGGCGCGGATTTCTAGGAAAATATTTTTATCGTCGTTGGGATCTTTGGGAAGTAACAGGCGTTGCAAATCTGCTTGCATGCTTTCCATGCGAGCACGCGCTGATTTGATTTCTTCTTCAGCAAACTCTTTCATGTCCGGATCACTTTGCATGGCCAAGGCAGCAGCTTCATCCGCTTGCGCTTGTTGATACAGTTGAAATTGTTCGACCACAGGAGAGATCTCCGCATGCTCACGATTGAGTTTGCGGTACTGATCCATGTCCTTGGTGATTTCTTCTTGGACCAACAATGAGTTAAGTTCTGCTAGCCGAGCATCGAGTTGCTCTAGCTTAGCTTTCATACTAGGCTTCATCTATTTATCGGAGTTATTAGCGCGGAACAAGCCCGGCAAGATTTTTATGAGGGCGTCACGCTCTTCGCCCTGTGCGTGCTGTAAAGCATGTAAAGAGCCATGCAAGAACTTGTTGGTTAAACCTTGCGCCAAAATATCCAAAACAACTTGTGGATCTTCTCCTTTGGCAAGCAACTTGCGCGCGCGTTCTAATTCAAAAGTTCTTAAATCATCACCGCGTTGACGTAGATCTTGAATCAAAGGCACAGCACCACGCGTTTCTAACCAGTGCATGAAATGTGACACGCGCGTTTCGATGATGGCTTCTGCTTGACCAACGGCCGCTTGACGAGAATCTGCACCTGCTTGCACGATGTCACTCAAGTCATCGACCGTGTACAAATACACATCATTGAGTCGACCCACTTCAGATTCAATGTCTCGTGGGACTGCAAGATCAACCATCACCATGGGGCGATGACGTCGTGCTTTGATGGCGCTTTCTACCATGCCCAAACCAATGATGGGTAAGGTGCTGGCGGTGCATGAAACGATGATGTCAAAGTCATGTAAACGCAAAGGTAAATCGGATAAGCGCAAAGACTCAGTGACTAAACCTTGTTCAGATAGTTGATCCGCCAATTCTTGACCGCGCTCTAAGGTGCGGTTGGCCACAGCGACCAATTTAGGTTTGCGTGCCGCAAAGTGTGTGGCACACAAATTAATCATTTCGCCAGCGCCAATGAACAAAACTTTTTGCTCAGACACACTTTCAAAAATTCTTTCAGACAAGCGCACTGCCGCAGCCGCCATAGAGATGGAGTGAGCACCGATTTCAGTGGTGCCACGCACTTCTTTGGCAACTTGAAAAGTTTTTTGAAAGAGTTGATTCAGATAAGTACCCAAAGAACCGGCTTCATCTGCTGAGCGCACAGCATCTTTGAGTTGACCCAAAATTTGAGTCTCACCCACCACCATCGAGTCTAGGCCGCACGCCACACGAAAGGCATGTCTGACGGCTTGTGATTGAGGTAAGACATAGACGTGAGGCAATAAGTCATGACTGTCAATGCCACGTGAACGGGCCAACCATTCAATCGTACTTTTCTTTAGAAGGGACGATTGCTCGTGAGTGTTTTCATCATTGGCAGCACAGTACAACTCGGTGCGATTACAGGTCGACAAAATCGTTGCTTCTGGAAGTTGTGTTTCAGATACACTCGCCAAATGATCTTTCAGATGATGCAAGGCAGGTTGAATCATCTCAGGTGCAAATGCCACCTGTTCACGAACCTCAATGGGTGCGGTGTGATGATTGATGCCTAATGTCAAAATCTGCATAACGAAATTATAAGTTTTTCATGGGGTTAGGATGAGTTTTCTGGCATTTTTAGTATTTGGTGGAATGGTAGGGTGGATTGCCGCTTATTTCCATCCCAAAAAACTCTCAAAAAAGGGCTCATTCAAGCGGGATGTGGTGGTGCCAATTCTTTTGGGGGTCCTGGTTTCAGCCATGGCCTCAATTTTGGGGCAAAGCCTGCAATGGTTTCAATCAGGGCAAATGCTTGAGTGGTTTTCAGCGATGATTTTTACTATTTTTGTGGTGTTTTTATACAAATTTGCTCAAAAATGACCCAAAAATAACCAAAAATCACCCATAAACACCAAAAATCCAGAAAATCAGAAAACCCAATCGATCTGATGGCTTGAAATACTCAGTATCCGAATTGGGTTAATTCTGTTTAATTTTGAATTGAGGCTAGACGTTGAATAGGAAATTCAAGACGTCACCATCTTTGACCACGTACTCTTTGCCTTCAGCGCGCATCTTGCCAGCTTCTTTTGCGCCAGTTTCACCTTTGAAAGCAATGTAGTCGTCATAAGAGATGGTTTGTGCACGAATAAAGCCACGTTCAAAGTCAGTATGAATCACGCCAGCCGCTTGAGGCGCTGTGTCACCAATGTGAATGGTCCAAGCCCTCACTTCTTTCACGCCAGCCGTGAAATAAGTCTGAAGCCCTAACAAATTAAAGCCAGCTCGAATCACGCGATCTAGACCAGGTTCTTCCATGCCCATGTCGCTCAAAAAGGCTTTTTTATCTTCATCATCCAATTCAGCGATTTCAGCTTCAATGGCAGCACAAACTGCCACCACGGGGGCTTTTTCTTTGGCGGCGTGAGCTTTGACAGCCTCAAGGTGCGGGTTGTTCTCAAAACCGTCTTCTTTGACGTTCGCCACATACATCACTGGTTTGGCAGTGATCAAACAAAATGGTTTAAGTAATGCCAACTCTTCTTCGTTGAGACCCATGGCACGCACAGGTTTGGCTTCATTGAGTTGCGCTTGAACTTTGGCTAGCAATGGGGCCAAGGCGTTGGCTTCTTTGTCATTGCCTGATTTTGCGGCCTTGGAGTAACGTGCATAGGCTTTATCCACCGTTCCTAGGTCAGCTAGCGCTAACTCCGTGTCAATCACGCCAATATCTGAAATGGGATCCACTTTGCCGGCCACGTGTATTACGTTACCGTCCTCAAAGCATCGCACCACATGGGTGATGGCATCGGTTTCGCGAATATTGGCCAAAAATTGATTGCCAAGACCTTCGCCTTTGGATGCACCCGCCACCAAGCCGGCAATGTCCACAAACTCAACCACGGCGGGCAGAATTCGTTCGGGTTTGACAATCTCAGCCAATTTGGCCAAACGAGGGTCAGGAACCTCGACCACGCCCACATTGGGCTCAATGGTGCAGAAAGGATAATTCTCAGCCGCAATACCAGCTTTGGTAAGCGCATTGAAAAGGGTAGATTTGCCGACGTTAGGCAGGCCGACGATGCCACATTTTAAAGACATAGGGCGTTATTATTCCATGTATGAAGATTTATGACCTTATTATCGTCGGAGCAGGTATTGCTGGGAAGGCAACTTCTTTGCGTTTGGCGCAATTGGGCTTAAAAATTTTGCACATTGCACCCAGCTTTGATTCGGGATTTGATGGCAAAGATCCTCAAGTGTTGGACAGTCGCATCTATGCTTTGTCTGCCAGCACACAAGCATTGTTTAAGAAAATTCATGTGTGGGATGCCTTGGATCAATCACGCGTTCAAGTGGTGAGTGATATGCGCATTTATGGTGACAGTGGCACTTCAGGCGATGAGTTACATTTTTCTGCGTATAGCGCAACGGTTCCTCAATTGGCTTGGATTGTTGAATCAGGCCATATTGAAAAAACTTTAGATGCTGCTTGCCAATTTCAAGGATTAATTCAACGGGTCACAGATAAGGTGGTCGAACTGGTGAGTAATCCAGGTGATGTTCAGGTCACCACCGAATCAGGCGCAAGCTACCAAGCCAAGTTATTGTTGGCAGCCGATGGCGCAAGATCATTGATTCGGGACAAGATGCAAATTCAAGTGACCAGCAATGATTATGAGCAAACGGCGGTAGTGGCCAATTTTGCTTGTGAGAAACATCATCAAGGCACAGCTTGTCAGTGGTTCTTGCCGGGCGGTGATATTTTGGCTTTGTTGCCTTTGCCCGATAAAAAATTATCGATGGTGTGGTCGACTTCCACCCAGCATGCAGAAACATTAAAGACATTAAGTCCAGAAGATTTATGTGTGCAAGTCATGCGTGCAGCCAATGGTCAAGTGGCCCAAAAAACAGGTTCACTCAATCTATTGACCGCTGCACAAGGCTTTCCTTTGCGTCGCATGAGGGCTCAACGAATGATTGCCCCTGATGTAAATCCTAGAGTAGTTTTATTGGGCGACGCTGCTCACGTGATGCATCCTTTGGCGGGGCAAGGACTCAATTTAGGTTTAAGAGATGTATCAAATCTTGCAGAAATACTTGAATCAAGAGAAGCCTTCAGAACTTTTGATGACCCAGTACTACTCAGGCGTTTTGAGCGTGCGCGTCATGGCGATACTGACGCATTGTTGTTTACAACGGATCGCTTGCAAAAATTGTTTTCTCATGAAAGTTCTAAAGCGAAGACCCTTCGAAATCTTGGGATGCGCATGGTTAATCGCAGTCACTTCTTAAAACGACAACTGATCAAACAAGCTTTGGCTTAAATTAAAAAATATTAGGAGACATCATGCTTTCAGTTAAATCTTTGCAGTCTTTTGTTTATGCTTTAACCCTTGGTGTAGCTTCTGGAACTTTGATGAATGTGGCTCACGCACAAAGCGGGGTAGAGGCTAAGGTTAAAACTGAGATTCAAAAGCAGTTGGGTGATCGTGCCAAAGTGGATGGAGTTCGTTCCATGCCCATGGCAGGCTTGTATGAAGTTACGATTGGGCAAGACGTTGTATACACCGATGCCAGTGCGCGTTATTTGATTCAGGGTGAAGTGGTGGACCTAAAGACGGGCACCAATTTGACAGAGCAACGCAGCAATGACTTGAATCGCATTCGTTGGGCTGATTTGCCATTGAACGATGCCATCAAGGTAGTTCGTGGCAAAGGAACAAGGCAAGTCGCCGTATTTGCCGACCCTAACTGCGGCTTTTGTAAACGTTTAGAAAAAGCGTTTTTACAGATGGATAACGTCACTATTTACACTTTCATGGTGCCCATGTTGTCGGCTGATTCTTTAACAAAGTCTCAACAAATTTGGTGTTCTTCAGACAAAGTGAAAGCATGGTCAGACTGGATGATTAACAATCAAGCCCCAACGGGTAAGGGTGATTGTGGCAATCCTTTGGAGCGCAATACTGCGCTGGCACGCAAGTTAGGTGTCACAGGCACGCCGGCCATGTTCTTTGCCGATGGCTCTCGCATCAATGGCGCAGTACCGATTGCTCAAATTGAGAAAAAATTAAAGTAAGAAATGAATAAGTAAGACAGGGATAAATAAGAGGCGGATAAGTTAGAGGCAAGCAAAGGCTCTGACAAAAAACATCATGAGGAAAGCAAAGAAAATCACATCATCATCTCAATCAATTCAGTATCAGATTGGCGTTGATGATTGGCGGGGACATCGTTTTGATGTCACGATGCTAATTCCGGCAGGAGTTGTAAAGACTTCATACATCGATTTGCAATTGCCCGCATGGATTCCGGGTAGTTACATGATCCGTGACTTTTCAAAACACTTGGAATGTTTCTCTGTTGGTGAGGGGGGTAAGAAGGCTGATTCAAAGTCAGCTTCAAAGCCAGTTGCATTTGAAAAAATAGACAGTCATACCTGGCGGGTTTATTCCAATCGATCCTTGAGGGTGTCTTATCAGGTCTATGCTTTTGACACTTCTGTCAGAGCTGCTTATTTGGATCAGCATCGAGCATTTTTTAATGCCAGCAGTGTCTGTCTTCAAGTGATGGGCGCAAAGCCTCTTTATGAATTAAATCTTTTACCGCCCAAACAAGATGATTGGGTCAAGATGAGCGCATGGTCGGTAGAAACTACTTTGCCCGCTCAAAAAACGAATCATCATGGCTTTGGCACTTATCAAGCAGTCAGTTACGATGAATTAATCGATCATCCTGTGGCCATGGGTGAGTTCCAAATCATTACTTGGCAAGCGCACGGTACGCCCCATCGAATGGTGATTCAAGGCTTGCTTGATGCGGTTGATGGGCAACAATTGAGTCAGGATCTAAAAGCCATTTGTGAAGCGCACATTGCTTTTTTTGAGCCTGACCGACCCAAAGCCCCCTTCAAGCAATACACATTCATGGTCAATGCGGTGGGTGATGGCTACGGTGGTTTGGAGCATCGCGATAGCACGGTCCTATTGTGCAAAAGA
>CAYVBV010000059.1:7854-10704 GCA_964449745.1 uncultured Polynucleobacter sp.
ATTGAGAAAACTTGGAACATGGTTTTGCGAGGTCCTGGGCGCCATAAGCAAAGTTTGTCTGAAAGTTCTTTTGATGCTTGGACCAAGTATTACCAAATGGATGAGAACACCCCGAATGCAGTCGTGAGTTATTACGCCAAAGGTTCTTTGTTGGCTTTGGGCTTAGATCTGAAGATTCGGGAACATACCCAGCAACAACAATCCCTGGATGATGTGATTCGTCATTTATGGCAAATGTATCAGTTGACGGATGCCGGTATGGCAGAAGATGATTTTGATCATGCGATTGAGTTTGTGATTGGTTCTGGTTTCATGAAAACCTGGCAGTTCATCAAACGCAATTATTTAGATGGTGTAGACGACGTACCACTCGAAAATTGGCTTTCTGAAGCAGGTATTCAGGTGGCTGAAAAACCAGTATCACACGAAGAGAGTGCAGAAGTTGCCAAACAATTATTGGGGATTCGAACCACAGTTCATCAAGGTTGGGTGAAGTTGACTCATGTATTGGATGGTGGTTTGGCTCAAAGCGCAGGATTGTCCGCCGGCGACATTGTGTCTTCGATCAATCAAGAGCGCTTAACGCCCAGTCGTTTGGATTCATTATTGGTGCAATTAATTCAAAAGTTACTACGCAAGCAATCAGTCCCCATTTGCGCTTATCGACATGAGCAAGAGTTGCGTTTGACCATCTCGTCTCAAAAAGATTTGTTGATCTATCAACCCAAGCAGTACGCGCTGTCTGTTTGATGGCCCGTCTCACTGCGCACTTCAAATTACATGGCTCAACAATTTTCAATTGAATCGGCAATGCCCAAGGATTGGGCTTCGCTGATTCAAAATGAATTAGATGCCGGCACATTTGTGGCTCTTGAGAGCAAGGTTCAAGCGGCTTATCAAAATGCTTCAGAATCTTTGGCGCCTCATCAAGAAAATGTTTTCAGAGCACTCAAAGAAACTTCTGTCGAAAACGTGCGCGTGGTGATTTTGGGGCAAGACCCTTATCAAACGCCTGGATTGGCGCAAGGATTGGCTTTTTCAATCCCGAAAGAGATTAAACCTGGCTGGCGAGCATTTCCAAGCTCGTTGAGAAACATCAGTAAAGCCTTGAGCTTGGATGGATATCCAGGTTTAACTCATGGTGATTTAAGTGCTTGGGCCCAGCAAGGTGTACTTTTATTGAATGCCACTCTGACAGTGACCTTAAATGAAGCTGGATCGCATGCTCACTGGGGATGGCAAGATTTAACAGATGCCTTGTTATATCGCTTGGCTCAAAAGAAATCAGTGATTTGGTTGCTGTGGGGTGCGCATGCTCAAAAGAAAAAAGGGCTGATTGAAAAAGCTCAAGCAGACAGCGGATTGCCTCAAACCATTTTGACAGCCTCTCATCCTTCAGGATTGAGTGTGTATAAAACCAATGAACCGTTTATTTATCCTGGCGATGAAAAATCCTGCGGTCATTTTCAACAAGTGAATGGCCTTTTAGTCGCCAGAGGGTCAAAGCCGATTGATTGGTCTTGATAGGGGTTTTTAAAGCTGGCCAAATAACTCTGCCAATGCGACCCCTGGATCAGGTTGACGCATAAAAGCTTCACCGACCAAAAAAGCATGCACTTGTGCTGCGCGCATGAGGGCAACATCGGCTTGGGTCAAAATGCCACTTTCAGTGACTACACGCTTCTCAGAGGGAATTTCTTTTAATAAAGACAGGGTGGTGTCTAAGCTAACTTCAAAAGTTCTGAGATTGCGATTATTGATGCCGAGCAAGGGAGTTTTTAGTTTGAGGGCGCGCTCCAATTCAGGGGCATCATGCACTTCCACCAATACATCCATTTGAAGTTCATGCGCAATGCTTTCAAAGTCTTTCATTTGAGCGTCATCTAAGGCGGCAGCAATCAGAAGGATGGCATCCGCACCCATGGCGCGAGCTTCATACACTTGATAGGGATCAACCAAAAAATCTTTGCGCAAGACTGGAATGGTGCAGGCCCCACGAGCATCTCTTAAATACTGCGCACAACCTTGAAAATAATCTTTGTCTGTTAAGACTGAAAGACAAGCGGCCCCGTGTTGTTCATAAGATTGTGCAATCTTGGCAGGATCAAAATCTTCGCGAAACACACCTTTGCTGGGGCTGGCTTTTTTAATTTCAGTGATGACGCCAGCTTGACCGGCGGCAATTTTCTTCTCGATGCTCTGATAAAAACCACGAGGTTTTAAGTGGCTATCACCAGTACTGGCTTCGGCATCAGAGCGCAAAACATGCATCGGAATTTGAGAACTTGCTTTGGCAACTTCATCAAATTTGGTGGCCAGAATGCGTTTAAGAATGTCGCTCATGAATGCTTCGTAATCGGTAAGTGAAAATAAGTGAAGAGGGGGCTATTTTGCCAAAGCTTGAGTGGTTTGAATGAATTCATTGAGTTTGGCCTTGGCTTTACCTGTACCAATGGATTCCTGCGCCAATTGAATGCCATGCGCAATGTCTTTGGCAATGTTGGCTGCATAAAGGGCTGCACCCGCGTTAAGGCAAACGATGTCTTTTGCTGGGCTGGTTTGATTATCTAAAACACCCAATAAAATCTTTTTAGATTCTTCAGCATTGTTCACCTTAAAGCTGGATGTTTTCGTGGGTGTAAGCCCAAAATCAGAAGGGTAGATTTCATATTCTTTGATTTCACCGTTCTGAAGTTCACCAACCAACGTGGAGGTTTCTAAAGAAATTTCATCCAAACCATCTTTGCCATAAACCACCAAAGCATGTTTCATGCCCAACTTTTGCAACGCACGAATCTGAATGCCTACTAATTCAGGATGAAAAACACCCATCAACATGTGAGGCGCATT
>CAYVBV010000060.1:0-10680 GCA_964449745.1 uncultured Polynucleobacter sp.
GTGCCTTTTGGATGAGCCTCATGCAAAACCCCTATACGCAAAAGCGAATTATAGAGGTTTTATGGCTTTTTGCTCAAAAAACGCCCTTTTCGCCCCGCTGCCTTGGCTTGAAGCTTTGCATCCAGGTTTTTATTGGCCTTTTTTCGCCTTGCTTCCATGGGGTCTATCAAGAGCTTGCTATAGAGTTCTAGCCGGTCGCCGTCATAGATCGGGCTATCCCATTCTTTACGCTTGCCAAACACGCCAAAGCAACCTTTTCTGGCGATTGCTGGATCTTCAGCAGAAGAGGCAATTTCTAGAAGTTTAAGTGCTTCACCCACTGTTGGTGGAGTTCCAACTGGAAAAATCAGCTGCTTTTCAACTAAAGTGGGCTCTCCATGTCGTGCATCACACAGGACGATATGAAGGCTTGTCATGCTTCACTTCCGTAGACCTGATCGGCTCGCTTGACAAATCCTTCCACGAAAGTTCCGGCAATCATGCCAAAGACGGGACCAATGATTTTCTCTAAAAGAAGGCTCTCAAACTCATAGTGCAATTGAAATTCAATCTTGCACGCATTTTCTTTCAAAGGAGTAAAGCGCCAGTTGCCATGGAATTTCTTAAACGGTCCATCCACAAAGTTCATGTCAATAGAACTGGGTCTTGTATTGGTATTTCTTGTATGAAAGAACTGATTCAGCCCTTTGAATTGAATATGGATCTTGGCATCCAAGACTTCTTCTGTTTGTTCAAAGACCTCGACTCCACCGCACCATGGCAAAAAGTCTGGATACTTAGCCACATCGATGACCAAGTTATACATTCTTTCCGCTGATTGTTGAATCAGGACTGTCTTAAATACGTCTGCCATAATCTCGTATTCTAACGATATAAATTTATGAGCATCATTGACAACAAAAAAGCCTTTTTCGATTACTTTATCGAAGAACGATTTGAAGCCGGCATGGTTTTACAAGGATGGGAAGTTAAAGCCATTCGGGAAGGTCGTGTGCAAATCAAAGAGGCCTATGTTGTCATTAGAAATGCTGAAATTTATTTGATTGGCTGTCACATCAGCCCCTTAATTTCTGCTTCAACCCATGTTTTGGCTGATCCAGGACGCACCCGAAAGCTGTTATTAAATGCCATTGAAATCAAAAAATTAATTGGCAAAGTTGAACAGCGTGGTTATTCCTTAGTGCCATTGAATCTTCATTTCAGCAAAGGTCGTGTGAAATGTGAGATTGGCTTGGGTCGAGGCAAAAAGCAACACGACAAACGTGAAGCTTCTAAAGATCGAGACTGGCAAATTGAAAAAGCCCGAATCATGCGTTCGGGCTCCAAGATATCTGACTAAATTCAACCGATTATTTGGCCAATAAAGTCCAGGTATCGACCACACTGTCAGGGTTCAAAGAAATTGATGTGATGCCCTTGTCCATCAGCCACTTGGCAAAATCAGGATGATCTGAAGGACCTTGACCACATATACCAATGTACTTACCTTTGGCGCGGCAAGTTTCAATGGCTCTGGCAACCAAGAACTCAACAGCTGGATCTCGCTCATCGAAATCAATGGCCAGTAATTCCATGCCTGAGTCGCGGTCAAGACCTAGTGTTAACTGAGTCAAATCATTTGAGCCAATAGAGAAACCATCAAAGTGTTCCAAGAATTGCTCAGCCAAAATGGCATTGGATGGAATCTCGCACATCATGATCACGCGTAGACCATTTTCACCTCGCTTAAGACCTTGTTCTGCGAGCAGTCCAATCACTTTCTCAGCTTGATTCACGGTGCGTACAAATGGAATCATGATCTCAACGTTGGTCAGACCCATGTCATTGCGAACGCGCTTCATGGCCTCACATTCCATGGCAAAGGCTTCAGCAAAGTCATCAGAAATATAACGAGAGGCGCCACGGAAGCCTAGCATTGGATTTTCTTCATCTGGTTCGTATCGAGAACCACCGATGAGTTTTTTATACTCATTTGACTTGAAGTCAGACATGCGAACGATCACTGGTTTTGGATAGAAGGCTGCAGCAATGGTGGCAATACCTTCAGCCAGCTTATCCACATAGAATGCTTTTGGACTGGCGTGACCACGAGCCACACTTTCAACCGCCTTTTTCAAATCTAGATCGATGTTTGGATATTCCAAAATGGCTTTTGGATGAACACCAATGTTGTTATTAATAATGAACTCTAAACGCGCCAATCCAACGCCGCCATTCGGAATTTGACAGAAATCGAAGGCCAACTGTGGGTTACCCACGTTCATCATGATCTTCACTGGAATCTCCGGTAAAACACCACGACTCACTTCAGTCACTTCAGTCTCAATCGGACCATCATAAATTCGACCTTCATCACCCTCTGCACAAGATACGGTAACCACTGCCCCATCTTTGAGGACATGAGTGGCATCACCACAACCCACGACCGCAGGAACACCTAACTCACGGGCAATGATCGCTGCGTGACAGGTACGGCCACCACGATTTGTGACAATGGCCGCGGCACGTTTCATCACAGGCTCCCAGTTCGGGTCGGTCATATCGGCCACTAAAACATCGCCCGGTTGTACTCGATCCATCTCACTGGCATCTTTCACCACACGGACCGTTCCTGTGCCAATCTTTTGTCCAATCGCACGACCCGTCGCAAGAACCGTTGAATTTCCTTTGAGTTTGTAGCGCATCTCAACCTTGCCTTGCGCTTGGCTCTTCACAGTCTCAGGGCGGGCCTGCAAGATATAAATCTTGCCATCGATACCATCTTTACCCCACTCGATATCCATTGGGCGCTGGTAATGCTTTTCAATGATGACAGCATATTTGGCCAATTCAGAAACATCTTCATCGGTGATGGAATATCGATTGCGCTGCTCAAGTGGGACATCAACCGTTTTCACGCGACCCGGCTCTCCTGGTGCTGTGAATTGCATTTGAATCAATTTTGAACCCAAGCTTCTGCGAATGATTGGGTATTTACCAGCGGCTAGCGTAGGTTTAAAGACATAAAACTCATCCGGATTCACGGCACCCTGCACCACAGTCTCACCGAGACCATAACTGGAAGTAATAAACACCGCATCCTCAAAACCAGACTCAGTATCTAGGGTAAACATCACACCAGAGGAAGCTTTATCAGATCGAACCATGCGCTGAATACCGGCTGACAAAGCTACTTCAGCATGAGCAAACCCTTTGTGAACGCGATAAGAGATGGCACGATCGTTATACAAGGATGCAAACACTTCACGGATTCGATGCAGCACATCTTCAATCCCGACCACATTTAAAAAAGATTCTTGCTGCCCAGCAAATGAAGCATCTGGCAAATCCTCAGCTGTGGCAGAAGAACGCACCGCAAAGGAGCCCTTGCCATCCGCATCCAGAACCTTAAAGGCTTGGCGAATTTCTTGTTCAAGGCGATCTTGGAATGGTGCCTCTTCAACCCAACGACGAATTTCAGCACCTGCCTCAGCCAAAGCCTTCACATCATCCACATTCAGCTTGTCTAAGCGATCATTGATGCGCTCGGTTAGTTTGTTGTGGACAAGAAAATCACGAAAAGCCAAAGCCGTTGTTGCGAAACCAGTTGGAACTCGCACGCCAGAGGCATTCAATTGAGAAATCATTTCCCCTAATGAGGCATTCTTGCCGCCGACTGACTCAACATCAGACATGCGCAATTCCTCAAAGGGTAAAACGTATGCATTTGCATGGTTTGGATTGGACATAACAACTCTCTAAGTAATGGAAAACTGGGACTGCTGACGGCAAACTTCAAGCTAGCAGGATTGCCGCACACGAATGGTTCTATTGTATCCTTTGAAAATCATTACAAATAAAAATTCTCATGAGCGCTAAACCACGTACTGTATTCATTGTTTCTGATGGAACCGGCATTACCGCTGAAACTTTTAGCCAATCGATTTTGGCTCAGTTTGAGCTTTCTTTTCGTCAAATTCGCTTACCGTTTATTGATACTGTGGATAAAGCCCATCAAGCGGTCAGAGAGATCAATGACCATGCCAAAACCTCTGGGCAACAACCCATTGTTTTTACAACCTTAGTGAATTCTGAGGTGAACGCCATCGTGACGGCCGCTAATGGTGTGATGATGGATATGTTTCAGACTTTTATTGTGCCCCTTGAACAAGCGCTGGGCATGAAATCCAACCATGCGATTGGTCGGTTTCACAACAATGCTGATACCGAATCTTATAAAAACCGCATTGAAGCCATTAATTTTTCATTGGCGCATGATGATGGTCAATCCAATCAAAATTTGGCTGATTCAGATGTCATCTTGGTGGGAGTTTCTCGCAGTGGCAAAACGCCCACAAGTCTTTATCTGGCCATGCAATATGGCCTCAAATCAGCCAACTACCCTCTCATACCTGACGATTTTGAAAGAAATCAAATTCCTAAAGATCTCTTACCCTTTAGAAAAAAGTTATTTGGTCTGACCATTGATCCGATGCGTTTATCTGAAATAAGGAATGAACGACGTCCTGGAAGCAATTACGCCAAAATTGAAAACTGTCGTTATGAAGTCAGCGAGGCTGAAGCCATGATGAGGCAAAACTCCATCCCATGGCTATCGACTACCAATAAGTCGATTGAAGAAATTGCCACCACCATCTTGCAAGAAATCAAACCCGAGAGAACTAACTACTAGACAAGCCGGCCATCAGTGTCTGGCTTTATTGACTTACTTTAAAGTTGAATAGCTTAGTTGAGTTCTCTGCGTACCCGGCGCATTTCAAATAAACAAATGGCCGTCGCTGCCCCCACATTTAATGACTCAATACAAGGGTCTTGAGGAATAAGGACTCCTTTTGAAATGGCCAGCAATTCAGGATGAATACCCGAGCCTTCATTGCCGAAGATCCACGCATGTGGATCCAATAATTCATCACCCAAATCGTACAAATCCTGCTCTGCCACCAAACTCGTGGCCAAAAGTGGTACTTTAATTTTTTCTCGAATCATATTCAAAGTCCAAGATTCGTAGATTTTCAAATGACGATGAGCTCCCATCGCCGATCTTAAGACCTTAGGTGACCAAGCTTGTGCGGTTCCTTTCATGCAAACCACATGCTTTAATCCAGCTCCAACCGCTGTTCTCATCATGGAACCCACATTCCCAGCATCTTGAATCGCATCCAAAATCAAAATATCGTCACTGAACTTAACTGGAAAATCCTGTTGAACAACTCGGATGCACGCCATGATAGGTGGGCCATTGTCTAAATCAGATATCTTTTTCCACAATGACTCATCTAAAACGTATAACTCGGTATCAGGCGCAGCTGCTAATTGCATCTCAATGACTGCTGCAATCTCTGCTTGTTGCATGCCCGCTTCAGTTGTGAAAATCTCCAATAAGTCATCGGATGCAAGCCATGCCTGAACCAAATGAACTCCCTCAATCACAGTCAAACTCAGTTCTTGACGAGCTTTACTGGCTTTACTTCCTCCCTCTAATAAAACTTTAAGTCTTTTAACTAGAGCGTTATCAGGAGAGCTGAGGTATTTAGGATCTTTCATAGAAGCTTAGTTTCCATGACTTCGCGAACGGGTGCAAATGTTTTGCGATGCTCTGGACAAGGCCCATATTGCTTCAGGGCTTCAAAATGCATGGGTGTTGGATACCCCATATGCTGATTGAAGCCATACATTGGATAGCTTGTATGCAGGTCTTGCATTTGACGATCTCGCGTTACCTTCGCAAGAATAGAAGCTGCTGATATGGCAGGTACTTTGCTATCGCCTTTGACAATGGCTTCCATTTGGATACTGAGATTGGGGCAACGGTTGCCATCAATCACTGCTTTATGAGGTAGATGCCCCAACATCTTCTCAAGGCCCTCTACGGCCCGTTTCATGGCCAACATGGTGGCTTGCAAGATATTGATGGCATCAATTTCAGAGGCGCTGGCTTCAGCAATGCACCAAGCCTTAGAGTCTCGAACGATGATTTCAAATAATTCTTCACGCACTTTGGCCGATAATTTTTTTGAATCTTTTAAACCTTGAATCGGTTTATCAGGGTCAAGAACAACGGCAGCAGCGACGACTGATCCTACCAAGGGGCCTCGGCCTGCCTCATCCACGCCACACTCCCAATTATGAATTTCTGGCATGTATCACTTTCTCAATGACGTCAGCCACCAGCTGACCCGTTGGCAAGCGCAAAGACTCATGCATGGCCGTGAAACGCTCCTTCAACAGATTCACAGCCTGCGGTTGATCTAGCCAATCTAAGGTGGCCTTAGCTAAAGCTTTTGGAGTGGCAGCCTCTTGTAACAACTCTGGAACAACAAACTCTCCCGCCAGGATATTCGGTAAGCCCACATAAGGCAGATAAGCTTGTTTTTTCATGATCCAAGCTGTGATGGCTGGGACCTTATAAGAAATCACCATGGGTTTTTTCCATAGGGCTGCTTCAAGTGTGGCTGTACCGCTAGCAATTAAAACCACATCAGCTGCTTCAAGCGCCAAACTTGCTTGGCCATCTAATAAATGAATGGTGATCGACGGATAAGATCTTCTTAACTGATTGGCCAGCACCTCAATCGCTGGACGTAATGAATCAGTGGCAATGGGCACCACAAATTCAATGCTTTCACCGTGACTTTTATACATTTCACCGATGGCTTCAAAAAATCCTGGACCAATCATAGCCACTTCAGACTTTCGGCTTCCCGGTAGCACGGCCACTAACACTTTATTTTTATCAATATGAAGGGTCTGTCGTGCTTTTTCTAGATCGGGCACCATTGGGATACTGGAAGCTAAAGGATGGCCCACATAGGTTGCTTGAATTCCTGTACCCTCGTAGACCTTCGGCTCAAAAGGGAAAATGCACAGCATGTGATCCACAGACTCTTTAATGCCTTTGATTCGCCCTCCTCGCCATGCCCAAATCGATGGACTAATAAAGTGAATCGTCGGTACTCCAGCTGCTTTGAGTTTTTTCTCAACCCCTAAGTTAAAGTCAGGAGCATCGATTCCCAAATAAGCCTGAGGACGATGACTCATCAACTCTTTCAATAGAGATTGCCTCACAGAAAGTATGGCAGGCAATTGCTGGATGGCTTCTACATAACCTCGGACCGCCAAAGTTTCCATGGGCCACAAAGACTGAAAACCTTCGGCAATCATCTTAGGACCACCAATGCCGCGAGTCTTTAGCGAGGATAAATTAGGATTATTTGCAACTGCCGCTAAAACACTGGCAGCCAACATATCCCCTGAGGGCTCTCCTGCCACACAAGCAAGGTATGGAACTATTTCTAGATTAGCGGGCAATGCCGCGCTCTGAAGCGGCGATGAAGTCATGGAATATTCTTAATTTTTCTGCGGTTTGAGCTTCAGTAGCCTGCTTTTCATCTGCCAAATCAGCAATGGCTTTTTTGGCCTCTTCAAAACTGAGATTTTGCTTGTACAAAAGTTTATACGCCTGACGCAAAGCAGCAATTGCTTCGGGGCTGAAGCCTCGACGCTTTAAACCTTCTGCATTGAGACCATGAGGCTCAGCGACCGCGCCTGAAGCAATCACATAAGGTGGTAAATCCTGAACCAATTTTGAGGCTCCACCAATCATCGAGTGCTCACCAATTCGAACAAATTGGTGAACTCCTGACATGCCACCAAGAATGGCCCAATCATCCACATGAACATGTCCTGCGATTTGAGCGTTATTAGAAAAAATGGTGTGATTACCGACCACACAATCATGGGCAATATGAACATAGGCCATGATCCAGTTGTCATGACCGATTTTTGTAATACCTTGATCTTGGATGGTACCCGTATGCAAAGTCGTGAATTCACGAATCACATTGCGGTCACCAATGATCAATTGTGTTGGTTCTCCTCGGTATTTCATGTCTTGAGGGGCACCACCTACAGACGCAAAATGGCCAATCTTATTTTCAATGCCGATGGTTGTGCAACCCTCGACCACTGTATGAGCGCCAATCTGAGTTCGGGCACCGATTTTGACCATCGGGCCAATCACAGCATAAGGCCCAATTTCAACTCCTTCAGCAATTTCTGCTTTAGGGTCAATGATGGCGCTTGGGTGAATCAAGGCCATTTCAGGCTTCCTTTTTGCGAATGGTGCACATCAAATCTGCTTCAGTCACCACCACATCATTGACTGTTGCAAATGTTTTGAACTTCCAAATACCACCTTTAAAACGCTCAATTGAGGCATTCAAAATCAATTGGTCACCAGGAGTCACAGGACGTTTAAAACGAGCATTGTCGATGCCCACAAAAAAATACACTGAGTCATCAACAGAGTCTTGACCAAAAGTCAGCAACGCAGCTGTTTGAGCCAATGCCTCTAGAATTAAAACGCCAGGCATGACTGGGAATTCTGGGAAATGGCCTGTGAAATGTGGTTCATTCATGGTCACATTCTTAAGAGCTTTGACTCGTTGCCCTGCCTCTAATTCAAGAACGCGATCAACCAACAAAAAAGGATAGCGATGCGGCAGCATCTTCAAAATTTGGTTGATATCAAAATTAACTAATTCGCTCATAACAGCCTTTTATTTTTTATCTGATGTTAGGGACTTCAATTGCTTTTCTAAATCTTTCATCTTCTGACGCATTTTATCTAAGCTACGCAGAATAGCTGCATTCTTTTCCCAGTCTGCATGGGGTAGCATGGGGAAGATGCTGGTGTAATGTTGACCAGGTTGCTCAATCGAGCGAATAATCGTCGTACCCCCTGAAATGGTGGTCCTATCAGCAATTTTGAGATGCCCTGAAAAGCTGGTTGAACCACCAATCATGCACATTTGTCCAATCACTGTACTACCCGCTACGGCAGTATTACCTGCAATGACAGTCAAACGACCAATATGCACATTGTGGGCAATTTGAACCAAGTCATCAATTTTGCAACCATCATCAATTAAAGTATCGGCCATCGCACCTCGGTCGATTGAAGTATTCGATCCAATCTCAACATCATTGCCAATGATGACCTTACCAGTTTGAGGAACTTTCACCCACTCACCTGCAGCCAAATCAGGGGCAAAACCAAAGCCATCTGAACCAATCACTGCGCCACTATGAATGATGGCACGCTCACCAATCACGCAACCATAGTAAAGCGTCACTTGAGGATGCAAGATTGAATCGTCACCAATCGAAGCATTCTCCCCCACATGAACTTGAGAAACTAAGGCCACACGCTCACCAATTTGAGCATTTTTAGCAATATGGCAATGCGGCCCAATATGAGCTGTTGAAGCAACTTTAGCGCCAGGCTCAATTACCGCAGATGGATGAACCCCTGGAGCAAAAACAGCTTGAGAAGATTTTGCGAATTCTTGGGCAATCCTTGCAAATAAGGCATAAGGATTAGATGTAATTAAATAGTTGCGTGACTGCTTGGATGAATGACTTTGAAGAAATTCATAATCAGCCTCAGAAACAATCAAGCCCCCTGCCAAACTGGAGGCAGCTTCATTTCTATAAAGGGGGTTTGCTAAGAAGGCAAGTTGTTCCGGACCTGCTTCTGATAAAGGGGCTAAACCATTGACAACAGCATTTCCACTGCCCGCTAAGCGAGCCGAATAGCGTTCGGCTAACTCAGCAATGGTTGGCATAGATCCCTGTTATGAAATTAACGGAGGCCGTTAAGAGCTTTGATGACGTCATCTGTGACATCAATCTTCGGATTTACGTAAGCAGCTTCCTGAACGATCAAATCAAGCTTGCGTTGTTCAGCCACCAACTTCAGTGCTTGGTTGGCTTTTTGAGCAATCTTAGAACGCTCTTCAAAACTGCGTTGATTGACGTCTTCTGTGAACTCACGTTGTTTACGTTGTAATTCACGATCAGCATCAGCCAACTCACGCTGCTTACGCACACGCTCGGTATCTGACATCACTGCGGCATCTTTATCTAAACGCTCAGCTGCTGATTTAATCTTTTGCGCGTCATCACGTAAATCTTTCTCACGTTTAGCGAATTCGCTTTGCAATTTTGTTTGGCTTGCTTTGGCCATATTGGATTCTTTAAAGATTCGCTCTGAATTCACCACGCCAATGCGGCCACTGAAATCCTTATCATCTGCCGCAATCGCAGAGGAAAGCATGCCAAGCGTTGCGCCAGCAATGATGGTGGATTGGATCAATTTAAAACTAAAGCGATTCATAAATACATCCTTCAACAATTAAAAAGCGGTACCAATTTGGAATTGGAAACGCTGCAAACGATCTTCTGGTTTCTTGCTTAATGGGAAACCATAACTAAACTTCAAAGGTCCCAATGGAGAAATCCATGACAAACCAAAACCATACGACGTTCTCAAACCTGAGAAATCGGGCGTATCTGCATACACGTTACCAGCATCAAAGAAGCTGAATAAACGCAGAGTCTTATCCACGCCTGAACCAGGAATTGGGAAAGTATATTCGATATTTCCCACCAATTTAGAGGCGCCACCCACAGGAGTCACCGTACCATTGGTATTAGTATTTGTAGGACCAAGAGAACCTGGCTCATAGCCACGCACAGAACCAATACCACCGACGAAGTAATTCTTCGTCACTGGGAATGGTTTGTTGCTATATGTATCGCCATAGCCAATTTCACCGTTAAAAGACAAGATATTGCCCTTGAACAAAGGCCAGAAATACTGGTGTTGGTAATAGGCAC
>CAYVBV010000061.1:0-10599 GCA_964449745.1 uncultured Polynucleobacter sp.
CGTGGTGGTTATAAGTTCTCAACTTATGCAACATGGTGGATTCGTCAGGCAATCACGCGCTCTATTGCTGATCAGGCAAGAACCATCCGTATCCCAGTTCATATGATTGAGACCATCAATAAGATGAATCGTATCAGTCGTCAAATTTTGCAAGAGACTGGTATTGAGCCAGATGCTGCAACCTTGGCATTGAAGATGGAAATTCCGGAAGATAAGATTCGCAAGATCATGAAGATTGCGAAAGAGCCTATCTCTATGGAAACTCCGATTGGTGATGATGCTGATTCAAACTTGGGTGACTTTATTGAAGATATGAATACCTTGGCGCCACAAGAGGCTGCATTGCATGACTCAATGCGTGATGTGGTGAAAGATATTCTTGATTCTTTGACTCCGCGTGAAGCTAAAGTTCTTAGAATGCGTTTTGGTATTGAGATGAGCACGGATCACACTTTAGAAGAGGTGGGTAAGCAGTTTGACGTGACGCGTGAGCGAATTCGTCAAATAGAAGCGAAAGCCTTGCGTAAAATGCGTCATCCAAGCAGAAGCGACAAACTTAAGAGCTTCTTAGAGGAAGATTAATCCATAAGGGCCCTTAGCTCAGTTGGTTAGAGCAGAGGACTCATAATCCTTTGGTCCGCGGTTCAAGTCCGCGAGGGCCCACCAGTAGTGCAAAAGCCACCCAGTGATTCTGTGGTGGCTTTTTTGTCACTAGGGTTTTTCTTATTAAAACAGTCTCAAAAATCGATTGATTGCATGGTTAATGACTGTTAGATTGGAAGCATCTCAATTCTTAAAGAAAGCGAGAGCCCCATGAGAAAGAATTCCAGCCGATCTAGTGCTGATTTCAATGCGTCTGTACGACAGCAGCAAGCAATTCAATCAGGACAAGAAATTGCTCAGTCAACCATCAAGAGTGCCCAATTGATTGCCCAGATTAATCAAGAAGCTGCCCAACAAATGGCACAAGCATTCCAAGAAAAGGTAACGGAACTGTTGAAAGTTAAAAACCCTCAAGAGGCTTTTGAACTAATTCAGGCGCAGGTTTTACAGGATGCGGCGGCACAAGTCTCTGAGTATCAATCTAAAGTGGCTCATGTCATGAAGAGCAATCATCAAGAATTGGCTCGGTTGGCTGAATCGCTTATCCAGCAGTCAAAGAATGATTTGATTCATTTTGTGAATGATGCCACGGCCAATGCACCAGCAGGGTCTGAGCCTTATGCATCGGTATTCAAAATAGCATTCAGTCAGGCTCTACAAAATTTTGAACTGATTAGGGCCAGTACTGCTGATTCATTTGCTAATTTTGAAAAAAGTGTTGAGAACATGAATCATTTTTTTGAGCAAGATTCAGTCAATCCAAGGCCATCGAACAAGAGACACTCTAAGCGGTAGTGCTTGATGAACGGGCTATTTATCTCCGTGCCCGTTTTTGTCATTTAATTTGGCAAATTGAATAATTAGGTATAGGATTAAAAAGTCAATCTTTTATAGGGAGTCCTTATGTCATCACAACAAGAATTCATGAAGTGGCAACAAGAGCGTGCCAAAGAATTATTTTCTTTATCTCACCGTTTGCTTGAGACTGCAAAACAGTTAAGTGAGCATCAAGCAGAAGAGATTAAAGCCAGTATGGCTCATGCAAAAACTTTTGCTAAAGAGGCTGCGACCAATGACGTGGCGAAATTAAAAGCTTTACAGGAAAGATTTTCTGAAGAGGCTGTTCAGCGCATGAATAGCTACCAGAAGAAAATCAAAAGTTTGCTCAAGACCATGGAAGACGAGGCTGCCGATGAAGTTGAAAAGCACTTGAATAAAGCACGCTCAGCCATGGAAGATTGGCTCAAGACAGCTAGCAAAAATCTACCTGCTGGATCCGATAAATTCACAGACATTGTGCGTGATGTGGCTGATGCGGGACATAAGGTTTTAAAAGAAGGTCGAAAGATGGCTAAGCAAGCAGCGGAAGCTGCTGAAGAGGGCATCGCCAAAATGGAAAAAATGGCATCAGGTGTGGGTAAAGCCACTAAAGCTGCTTCTAAGACTGCTACTAAGGCCGCTACTAAGACAGCGGTCAAGAAAGCACCCGCTAAAAAAGCAGCTCGTAAAGCCCCTGTGCGAAAGGTCGCCAAGAAATCAAGTCGGCGTTGATTGGAGGCGCTAGCTAGCCCCAAAAGCCATGCAATGCATGGCTTTTTTTATGATCAAATCACGGCTAGCCTCCTCTATAATCCGCGAATTAAGCAGATTCAATAAAAGGGTTAAATATGTTGCTTTGGTTGGTTGCGATTTATTTGTTGGCCTCGATTGCTATTGGCCTTTTAAGTGCCAGAAAAGTTCATAACGCTAAGGACTACATCACGGCAGGTCGTAACTTACCTTTGCACATGGTTTTGGCCATGGTGTTTGCCACTTGGTTTGGTGCAGAAACTGTCTTGGGCATATCCGCCACCTTTCTAGAGAGTGGTTTTCGAGGATTAATTTCTGATCCTCTTGGAGCTTCACTTTGTTTGGTGATTTTTGGTTTGGTATTTGCCAGACCTTTATATCGCATGAACCTTTTAACTCTGGGGGACTTTTTCAGAATTCGTTACAACAAACAAACAGAAATGATTCTGTCTTTGTGTATCGTGATTTCTTATCTAGGTTGGGTAGCCGCGCAAATTACTGCCTTGGGACTGGTATTCAATGTGCTTTCTTATGATGTGATTAGTCAAACACAGGGAATGCTCATAGGTTCAGCGGTGGTCCTCTTGTACACATTGTTTGGGGGTATGTGGTCGGTTGCAATTACCACTTTTGTACAAATGATTGTGATTGTGATTGGCCTTTTAATCGTGACCTGGATGGCTGGAGATATGGCTGGTGGCATGGGTAAGGTGATCAGCGCTGCAGCAGCAGAAGGTAAATTTGATTTTTTACCTAAGCTAGAGTGGTTAGACATGATTGCTTGGATTGGTGCTTTAGTCACCATGGGTTTGGGATCAATTCCTCAGCAAGACGTATTTGCCAGAGTCAATTCCTCTAAGAATGAGCGTGTGGCCGTATGGGGAACGACCTTGGGTGGTATTTCTTATTTCTTCTTCGCAGCTGTGCCATTATTTTTGGCTTATTCAGCGAATATGATTGATCCTGGTTTGGTTGAAAATTTCTTGGGTAAGGATTCTCAATTAATTTTGCCAATCTTGATTCTAGAAAGAATGCCATTTGTGATTCAGGTCATTTTCTTTGGTGCTTTGATGTCCGTCATCATGAGTACCGCATCTGGAACATTGCTCGCACCTTCTGTCACATTTTCTGAAAATATTTTGAAGTCTGTGGTGCCTCATATGAGTGATCGACAATTTCTATGGGCCACCAAATTGACTGTGGCATGTTTTGCTGGAATCGTAACCTTCTATGCTGTTTACACTGACGCATCGATTCATACCATGGTGGAGCACGCTTACCGCATCACTTTGGCGGGAGCATTTGTCCCCTTGGCCGCCGGATTATTTTGGAAAAGAGCCAGCAATTTGGGGGCAGCTCTTGCCATTACCTTTGGATTGGGTGTATGGTTGTTATTGGAGTTCACTAAGGCTGAGTTATTGCTTGATCCCCATTTATTGGGCTTAATGGCAAGCGCAGTCGGAATGTTGATTGGGTCATTCTTGGTGCCCAATCAGCACCATCATGACAACTTAAAAATGGGACACTGAGAACCATGAAAAAAATCATCTTGCTGAGTGCAATATTTTTGTCGGCCTGCCAGTTAGGTCACAAAGAGACTGCCTCAGTCATGGGTGATACACATTGGACTTTAGAGTTCACCTTATTAAAAAATAATAAGCCCTCAGAAATTAAGACTTATCAGTTTGAATCTCGCATGGACTGCTTTAACACCATGTACAGAATGCAAGAGGATGCTAAGAAAGTCCGAAATCAATCGGGCGCTGGCCTCTGTTACAAACTCTTTGCCGAGGGCCAGGAGCGCACGGGCAATGATGTTTTATCGCGCTACTGATGATAAAAACATAGCCAATCAAAGTGTATTGGTCGGCTTGATCAAGTCTTTTCTTGAATAACCTAATTGTTCAGCTTTCTTCAATAAAGCTTCTTCAAGCTTGGGGTCTAACTGTTTTTGTCGCGCCAAAATCCAAAAGTATTTCCCAGAGGGTTCGCCAATCAATACCCAAGAATAATCTTTAGCTAAATCAAGGATCCAATAGTCACCGTAAAAAGGTCTAAAAAAAGAAACTCTTAACTTGGAGTTATTGCTACCAGTAACCACTTTGGCAATCCCATTGGCCACATTCTTTTTATTTTCTTTTTGACAAGTATTGAGAACGCTGAGATGACCATCTTCTCTTAAACCATATTCTGCTGATACCGTGATGCAGTCATTGTCTTCAAACCAGTTGGGGAGGCGATATATTTCATACCATTTGCCTAAGTAACGATTGATATCGACTGAAGCAACTGTGTTGAGATTTTGAGAGGATTGTCTGTACACCGCTTGATTGGCGCAAGCGCTTAAAATCAATGTACTCGTCAATGACAGTAAGAAAAAAGAAATATATTTACGCATAGAGACATCGTAAACCAATTTAATCACTTTATGAAAATTCGCATTTGGGATTTGCCGCTTAGACTCTTTCACTGGCTTTTGGTGTTGGCCGTGATTGGAAGTTTTGTTTCAGTCAAGCTAGGGGGTAATGCCATGGTTTGGCATGCTCGTTTGGGCTATTTTGTCTTGGCACTTCTGCTATTCAGAATTGTTTGGGGTTTTTGGGGCTCTTACTATGCGCGATTTTCACAATTTGTTAAAGGGCCTCAAGCCATCATGGATTACTTAAAGGGTGGCCAAGAAACCTTGGGTCACAATCCTTTAGGGGCCCTATCAGTTTTGGCCTTGTTAGGATTGTTTTTGAGTCAGGCGATTGCTGGTCTTTTTGCTTCAGATGACATTGCATTTGATGGACCGTTGGTGAAATATGTATCTTCGTATTGGGTAGAGTGGTTCACCACATGGCATCGTTGGAATGAATGGGTCTTACTGGGCTTGGTTGCAGTTCATGTCGGCGCTATTTTGTATTACAAGCACATGAAGCGAATCAATTTGATTCAAGCCATGGTGACTGGAGATCAAGAGTCCAGTCAAGATTTAGATTCAATGCGAAATGCACCCATGGCTCAAGACAATCAAGCGATGAGATGGCGAGCGATGGCGATTTTCATGACCATCGCTGCAATCCTGTATTACTTTTTACGATAGTTATCGTGACAAGCTTTGCAAGATTTGCCCGCCTCGCCAAACGCTTTTTTGATTGCATCTAGATTGCCTGATTTGGCTGCTGTATTGAGATCTGCCACAGCCTTTTGCATCTTCTCGCCGCCGGCCTTGAATTTATCCATTTCTTTCCAAACCTCAGGCAATGATTTGCCACCTTCAGTGCCTGGACCAAAAGCTTGCCATGGTAAGTGAGCCAAGCTTGCCACAATTGCTGCATTGGCAGCCACTTCATTTTTATCAAACGGTTTTTCACCTTTGACCACTGCACCAATTCTAGAAAAGTGATTGCCCATCACCACGAATGTCGCTGCACGATATTTGATGGCATCTTCGGCTTTCGCAAATTGAGCATGGGCTGCAGTAGGTAGCGCAAGAGCCAGCAATAAACTGGCAATGGTTAATTGTTGACGCATATTGTTCTCCTAAAAAATAAAACGAAACGGTATCAGTATTTGATCTAAAAACCAGTATGTGCTTGTCATGACTGGGCGCATCCAAAGTGTACTAATGATATTTGTCAAAACCATGACCAAAACAATATAAAAGCCCCATGGTTCAATTCTGGAGACCATTGCAGCTTGTTTCCATGGTAGCAGTCCTACCAAAATTCTGCCGCCATCAAGAGGGGGCAGTGGAAATAGATTAAAAGCAAACATGACCACATTCACCAGCACCCCTGCTTGGCACATTTCCAAAAAGAAACGCTCTGTTAAAGCAATTTTGACTAGTAACAAGTATGCAATCGCCCAAATAATCGCTTGGATGAGGTTCGATCCTGGGCCTGCTAGAGCCACCCAAATCATGTCTTTTTTAGGATGCTTTAAATTGCCAAAACGAACTGGGACTGGTTTGGCGTAGCCAAATAAGAAGCTGCCTGCAGTAGCAAAGTAAAGTACCAAGGGAACCACAATGGTCCCCACTGGATCAATATGTTTCAGTGGGTTGAGTGTGACTCTGCCGAGTACATAGGCTGTGTTATCACCCAATCTTTTTGCGGCATAGCCATGAGCTGCTTCATGCAAGGTGATGGCAAAAATCACAGGGATGGCATAAATTGCTACTGTTTGAATGATATTTGCAAGATCCATTATTGGGTCGCTATCACGTCGTAACCAGCGTCAACTACGGCAGCACTTAAAACAGGTGCCTCTACAGAGCTAGAAATTTTGACCAACTGACTGGGAATATCTGTTTCAACCACAGCTTGTGGGTCAATTTTTAAGATGGCCTCAGTGATGGTTTTGGTGCAATGACCACAGTTCATGCCTTTGACTGTCAAGGTTAATGTCATTTTTGAGCTTTCTTGGTATTCGTAGGACAATTCAATACATCTCTATTAATTCCATTATGAATGCCATGAGCGAATTAGTCACTTTAAAAATTGAAGGCATGACCTGTGCATCTTGTGTGTCTCGGGTTGAGAAGTCCTTACTCAAAGTGTCTGGTGTGGAAGCGGCCAACATTAATTTGGCCACAGAAAAAGCTCAAATTAGGCTTCAAGCAATGGCTGATGAGTCAGCTACTCAGATTCCATTATTAATTGCCGCTGTGAAGTCAGCTGGATTTGGTGCTGAGATTGCAGAACAGTTCAAAACTCAAGTAGTTCAGAAGAGTATTTTTAACTTACATGGTGGTTGGGCTGTTTTAGCGGCCTTGGCCTTATCTTTGCCTTTGGTATTACCGATGTTACTCATGCCCTTAGGAGTGCATTGGATGTTGCCAGCGTGGCTACAGTTTTTATTGGCCACCCCTGTTCAATTGATTTTCGGATCGCGATTTTATGTGGCCGGATTTAGAGCCTTGCGCATGGGCTCGGGCAATATGGATTTGTTGGTGGCCATCGGTACAAGTGCAGCTTATGGTTTGAGTGTTTATCAATGGTATTTATCAGCTTGGAGCTCGGCTTATGAGGCTCATGAACTCTATTTCGAAAGCTCTGCGATTGTGATTTCATTGGTCATGTTGGGCAAGTGGTTAGAGTCTCGGGCTAAAAAAGAAACCACCCAAGCCATTACTGCATTGCAAGCTCTGTGGCCCGATCAAGTGAAGTTAATCAAAGAACGAAAAGAACACAATCTTTCTGAGGCGGATTATTCAGAAGTATCGATTGCGCATATCTTGCCAGGTGATTGGGTGCTCGTTTTACCGGGGGAGCGCTTGCCAGTCGATGGTGTTGTGCTTGAAGGTCAAAGCGAAGTGGATGAGTCGATGTTAACGGGTGAGTCTAGATTGATTCTTAAATCAATCGATTCATTGGTCACGGGTGGTTCGATGAATGGTTCTGGACGCTTGATTATTCGTGCGACGGGTGTGGGTGAAGAAAGTACCTTGGCCAAATTAATACAACTGGTTGAGAATGCTCAAGCAGAAAAAGCACCTATACAGCGAACCGTTGATCAAATCAGTGCTTGGTTTGTTCCTGTGGTTCTGGTCTTGGCATTACTCAATTTTTTATTCCATTACTTCGTCTTGCATCAGTTTGAGCATGCATTACTTTATTCAGTTGCCATTCTTGTAATTGCATGTCCTTGCGCTTTAGGTTTGGCCACGCCAGTGGCCATCATGGCGGGCACGGGGGTAGCTGCTAAATATGGCATTTTGATCAAAGATGCAGAGGCACTCGAGTTGGCTCATAAGCTTGACATCATTGCATTCGATAAAACGGGCACCTTAACAATGGGGCATCCACAGCTCATGTTTTTTCAGAATTTAACTCAAGGAAAAGTGCCGGATGCTACTTTGCATGGATTGGCCTTGGGTTTGCAAATGGGCAGTGAGCATCCTCTGGCTAAAGCGGTGATTGACTTCGCACAAGCTCATCAAGTGCCTGCAGAACAATTTTCAGGCTTGGTGGCGCAAGTGGGTCAAGGTATACAAGGCACTTGTTTATCAGGAATTTATCAAAATCAACAGATTGGTTTGATGAGTTTGCATGCTTTGCAAGCAGCTATCACGAAAAATGATTTTGAACTCATTCAACAATTGGCGGAGCCTCATTTAAAACAGGGTCAAAGTATTTCTTGTTTGGTCAACCATTCCAATCAAGATGCTTTTGTCCTGGCCATGCTCACTTTTGGAGATGATTTAAAACCGGGTGTGATCGAAGTCATCCAACGATTAAAAGCAATGAAGATTAAAACAGTCATGATTTCAGGTGATCATCAAGTGGTCGCTCATGTCATTGCTCAAAAAATTGGGATTGATGAAGTCTATGCAGAGGTGCTTCCCGCACAAAAAGCCAATTTAATTCAACAATTAAAGTCTCAAAATTCAAGGCACTGTATTGCCATGGTGGGTGATGGTATCAATGATGCACCGGCTTTGGTCGCTGCGGATGTCGGTATTGCAATGTCTACGGGGAGTGACATTGCGATGCACACAGCCGGAATTACTTTGATGCGGGGTGACCCTGGTCTGGTACCTGATGCGATTGAGATCTCCAAGAAAACTTGGCAAAAAATCCAGCAAAATCTTTTCTGGGCATTTATTTATAACTTGGTCGGCATTCCATTGGCGGCCATGGGTTACTTATCGCCCATGTTAGCGGGTGCTGCAATGGCAGCTTCCAGTGTGAGTGTGGTGGGTAATGCTTTGCTGCTAAAAAAATGGTCTAGAACACCTTAAGATGTTCTAGACCAATCTAGATTAAACAATACAACTTTATAGCGAACAATTCGCTTTGACAAATTGCTTAGCCAGCAAATGTCTTTAGTTGAATATCTTCTTTTTCCATGATGCGTGCCACCACTGGCAAGTTGGCAATACCCTCTGCATATTTCATGTAGTGAGGATATTGATCGGGGTTGATGCCTGCTAGACCCGCCCATCGCATAAATGCAATCGCATAAATATCTGCTGGTGATAATTGAGTGCCACAGATAAATTGTTGTCCCTTAGACACCAATTCATTGATTTCACTTAAATAGCCTTTGAATGTTTCTAGGGCCATGGCTTTCACGCCTGCCTTGCCAGATTCATCACCAAAGCGCTCGGGTCTAAAGACGCGTGTGAAAGTAGGGTGAACCGTATTGTTCATCCAAGCCAACATTGAAAGTGCTTGAGCCTTATCCATGGAATTGCTTGGAAAAATATTGGCCTTTGGAAAAGTGTCATTCAGAAAATTAGTGATGGCCATGACTTGCGTGAGCAATTTGCCATCAACAATCAGTGCAGGTACCTGACCTCTGGGATTAATCGCTTTGTATTCGGGTTTTAAATGTTCACCATTCTTGAGATTAATCAATGTGCCGTCATAGGCTTGACCAGAACTTTCTTTGGCCAGTTCTAACATCACATGTGGCACAAAAGAACATGTGCCTGGGCAGTAATACAAATGTAAATTCATTGTCGTCTCCATTTTTGTTGTAATCTCAAGTATAGACTTTTTAGATGATTTTCATGAGCGCTCAGATTCTTAACTCCTTTCATTATTTGCCCCGTCTTCAAAGGCAGGCTCATGAGCACAAAGGTCATGCCGGTAAGGTCTTGATCATGGGCGGTGCAACAGGTATGGTGGGGGCTCCTTTATTGGCTGCAAAGGCAGCACTCTATTCTGGTGCTGGTTGGGTGGTGATTGGCTTTCTGGATGAAAACGCCTTGCCCGTGATTGAGGGTCAACCTGAATTAATGATTCGTTTGGCTAAACCAGGCTTGCTTCATGAAGTGAGGCCTGACGTGGTGGTGATAGGCCCTGGTTTGGGTCAAAGTGATTTGTCTAAGCAGTTGCTTCAAGAGGCATTGCAAGTTCATCATCCTTTAGTGATAGATGCTGATGCCATTCATTTGTTGGCCAAACATGCAGACTTACTAAGCTTATTAAATGCACGACCATTCTTAAGTACAGTTTTGACCCCTCATCCTGGAGAGGCAGCTAGCTTACTTAAAACAAGTTCAGAGAAAGTTCAAGACAATCGTGAGCAAGCTCTTCAAGACTTGATCAAGTTAAGCAATTCGATCGTGGTTCTTAAAGGTCATCAAACGCTCATCGGAGGACCGGATCAAATCACACAGGTTTGCATGAAGGGTAATCCTGGCATGGGCGTAGGGGGGATGGGGGATGTATTGACCGGGGTGATTGCTGCCTTGATCAGTCAGGGGCTTAAGCATCAGTTAAATGCTTATGAAGCCACGGCATTGGCCATTGAATTACATTCTGAAGCAGCAGATATGCTTGTAAATCAAGGTGTTGGGCCAATTGGCCTGACCCCCATGGAAGTCATTGTTCAAATTCGAAATTTGATAAATATCAAATAATGAGCCTTTTTCATGGATAATATGCCCCATAGGATATTTTTTAACCAGGGAGCTTTGAATGAACGAATGGC
>CAYVBV010000062.1:0-10540 GCA_964449745.1 uncultured Polynucleobacter sp.
ACCCAAGCACTTACGTCGCTGGTCCCAATTTCTTCAACATCGCCTACATAGTCTGCAACGTCGTCAATGGCAGCGATCACTTTGTCGACGCCATAGGTCTTGATGAGGTCAAGGCGTTGACCCATGATACGGCGTGCCACTGCGGCAGCCACAGACTCTCGATCTTCTTTGACCGAAACACGGGTCTTGGGTTTGTATGGGCCGAACTCACTCAATAACATTTCATTGTCCTGTCTTTTGTTGTGCTTTTTGCAAGGTGCTCTTGATCTGTGGAGCCAGTGTGGGATCAGCCAGGGCTTTTTCCACTGCACCTGCGATGCCCGCAGCATTGGAGGGATCTTCGGCATCTTTGTTGGGATCAATCTCTACCCCAGCTCCTTTGAGTTGGTTGAGATTTTGTTTGAGTTTCTGCGCTTGCTGTGCAGCCTGTGCGGGATTAGAAGTCATGGATTGACCGTTGTCTGCACCAAACTCGCGTACACGTTTGATGGGTTTCTTGAACAAGGGCGCAGCCACAGTGGCCACTGCACCAGCGGTTGTTTCTTTGATAATGACTTCATTAATTTTCATTTTTGTCTTTCCGTGGGGTATTTGATATTTATGCTGTTTCAAAATCGAAGTCGCAGGGCTGACCGTTGATGGTCAAACGTTCAACAACGATTCTGTTATAGGGGTCTACCAATGGTTGTACTTTCAGGGAATGACGACCTGGGGACAACTTGACTATCACTAACTCTTGGATGTAGTTTTCCATGGAATTCCAAACAAACGATCTTTCAGTCAGTAAGTCTCCGTCGACAAATACACGATACGACGGATGATCCGAATCGGGGCCAGGTTTACACAGCAAGTCGAAATTTATCTCAAAGATTTTTTCTTCACTCATCGCTCAGTATCCCGGGAGGGATTCCTTTGGAATTCACGCCGCCTTTTTTCCTGATAGCAGAAAGATCTCGATAGGCCTGCACCAATGCATCCAGCATCACTGGCAACGGCGACTTCTTGACAAGGTATTGTGCCTGCCTGGCCTGGTCGGGATCCATACTGGACAGTTTCTGGCCAAGGTCGTCGAATCTATTCTTGAGTGTGCGATGCAGTCCTGCAATGCTCATGCGTCCGTATCCAGGTACCAATACTTCGCTGTCAGTCATGGGATTTTCAGGGTCGCGGGTGTAAAGGCTTTCAACAAGATGGAAGGCCTTCATCATTTTCTTCAATGTGTCGGTTTTGATGTCTTGGGTCATTGACATGCTGTATCGTGGGTCACGGGCCATCTTGGGATTGGAGGCTATCACGCCAACGCCGGCAGCATCTTCGTTGGTTTTCTTTTTGAGATCTTTATACTGCAACCACTCGTTGTCTTTTTCGTAGTTGCGTTCTTTGCCCAACACTACACTTTGATTTTTGTTGCCACGGAGTATATTGTAAATCTCTCGCTCTACTTCGGCTCGTGGATTCATCTTGGGGATATTTTTTACAGTCTTGACAGCACCCAGCACGTCTCTGGGAGTGACTTCGGCCTTGGCAGGAGTGGCGGCCAAACCAGCAGCCATGGCAGCGGCGCCCAAGGCCTGTTTCCAGCCTTCGGTGATGACCAGTTTCTGGTCCATGATGTGCTGTGCTTCTTCGCTGTAGCGACCAAACAAGTCAGCGATGATCTTTTTACGAACGTCGGGATCTGCGTCTTTGTATTGCTGTCGCACTTCTGTTGCTGACCGCATGGGCGACCCAAGAACAGTGAAGTCCACCGTGGGTACCGTTAGGATATAGCCCGTCTTGTCGAATGTGTTAGCATCTTTTAGATCTGTGGGCAGAGGTTGGAAATATGTTGGGCTACCGTCTCGTTTGGTGCCCATGCGGAAACGGGGATCTTCGGCCATGTCTTTTTCACTGACAGCAAAGATCAATACTGTGGATTCTGCGGGGTAATTGGCTGTGAGTTCGGGAACCTTGTAGGGCTCACGGCTTTCGATCACGCGGTCCATGGGCACTCCTGTGAGAGCCATGAATACTGCTTTGTCTGCGAAATTGAAAGGACTCTTGGGGGGATCTACTTTGTTGCTGGTGGCAATGTAGACATGATCGCGTCCAAACTTACCAACAAGGTGGTCGTAGACTGCTTTGTGTCCTTTGTGGAAAGGTTGGAATCTACCGGGGTAAACTACCAGTAGATTTTTGACGTCTTCAAAGAGTTCAGCAACAAACATTTAGGTTTCCATTTTGTTGCTGTATTTACCATTAAATATTGTCTAACAGCCAAAGGTAAAATGGAGTAGAAAAGCGGAATTCATACTGCCCGTTCCAGCCCATATTGGTGCATCTTTGTATTTCTGTGACGTTTTCTTCCCCGTTGTAGGAAACAGGCTTGTCAACACGATAGATACCATCCCACTTCATTTCTCCGAGATCAACTTGGTCCACCTCAATGGTGTCGATTTCCAGTGTCATGTCTTTGACGATCTCGTAGTTATCGGGATCCTCCTCATTGTCCTTGACTGTTTGCTCATTGGTTTTATTGGTAAATCTTACTTTTAGTACATGATCACCCTCAGCGAGATCCAGATCAAATTCGATGATTTCGGACGTGCCCGACTCTGCAGAAATTTGGCCTTCTTTGACTGTGGTGTCGTCGATGACGATTTGATATGTTGGGACCTTGTCCCAATAATGCCCAATTAGGCCCAATTTAAAATTCATTTTTTTCTCCTTGGATTCGTTGATATAAATTATTTGCTATTTCTCGATGACTGATACGCCCCGGGTGTCGAAGATCTCTAGCATAGTCTCCGTTCCGTGCCATAGCCGATAAAAAATCATCAATGGAAATAATATACAACGGAATGGATCGTTCATGGCACAACCATTTAATGGCCATGATGTTTTTGTCTTGGTTCAGTTGTCTATTTACGTCGTTTACTATCCAGTCCCGGAAAAATACCCCGTCGTCCAAGGGCACTTTTCCGCCAGCAGTGGGCTGCACTCCATAAGTTGATGCGAAATTGTTTGAGATAGATTCGTATCTGTGATCAAAGGTGGTTTGAAACACAACAAATTCGGGAGTGAGATCATTGAGGTGTGTGATGGCCAATCTCACAGATCCATCGTCGCTGCCACCACTGATACCAAAGTTGAGATACCCCATGCCCAACATGTCGGCTAATTGTGATCCATAAGTATCTTCAAAATTCATCGACTGCCCAAAGGTTATACTGCACCCAAATGCGCAAAAGTATTTGCCTTTGATGTCTTGCTTGGCTGGCCCGCGGAATCCGTCTTTGTTTAGGCTATACGAAACATTTTCTTTGGTCCATCCCTGTGATTGTAGCAAGGCCCGAGATTGGGCATCGGCCATGATGAGATCAAAGTTTTCTTCGTGGTCTTCGCCGCCCATCCAAGGCACGGTCCTGCCTGCAAACTGAGACTGCCAGTATTTTATCTTGGAGAGTTGAACCCGATCGGTCATTGTTTCTTTGACATGGCCATGGCTGCTTGTAAAGCCGCCGGTACTTCGGTGTTGTCTTTGGCAGTGGCAAACTTGGGCATCTTGGACAAGTCACCTTGGAATTCATAATGCCCAACGTGATTGAGTAATACGCCACCATGAGCCCAGACTTCGCCGCCCAGTGCCCGCCATCTGCGACAGAACGTCCAGTCTTCGCTGAGATAGTGGCCTTTCTCGTCGATGATGGTGTCGAAGATCGAGTACATGTAGGGTTCGTATTGTTTGCCTACACCCACGTCATCCACGTACTTGCATTCGGGGTGTGCCTCACAGAGTTTTTCATAGACATGTTTTTTAAACATCAAGAACCCAGTGCCCATGGTATCTACAGTAAAGAGATCTCCATTGACAAAAGTCTCGCCGGACAAGTTGATCACATAATCTGCGGGCAGACTTTTCTTGGGGTAGAGTCCACCTATGACATCACGTTCAGCAGCCATCATGTACAAGATACTTTCGGGCTGGAATCTAATGTCGGCATCAATGAACATGCAGTGCGTGGCCTGTTCATTCTGCATCATCTTGGCAGCCAGATTGTTTCTGGCTCTGGTAACGAGGCTTTCGTTGACCATGGTGTCGAGACTCCAGTTCAGGCCCACTTGGTTGGCCATCAGGATAAACCTGATTAAACTGGTCACTGTGGGCTCGGAGATCATTCCTCCATAGCAGGGCATGCCAATGTGTAGATGGTATTGTTTGAAATCAAACAGTTCTTTTTTCTCAGACTGAGGCTCAGCCTGGGTAGATTGATCTTCCATGTTTATTTGAGTTTCTTGTAGAGTTATTGGTTAACGACAGTTTCTATTTCAACCAAGGCTTTTTCGCCAGCGAACTCAACCAATACTGCTTCGAGATTTTGCATGTCCACATCTGTGAGCATGATGGGATTTTCTTCGCTGTCTTTGACCAGTTGGCTGACTTTGATTACTATCACTTGTTCAACGATTCGTGCCATTTTCGATTTCCTCAATATAGTAGCATATATTATTTATCGTCGACCAGCACTATCTCTTGAACATTTGACACAGATCCTGGCACTATCAGTTCAACAAACGACAATATGGAGCGATCATTGGAGTAAAAATACACTCCCCAGAACCCGTAGTCGTTGTTTAACATGTCGCGCGAAGAAGGGGGGATATGAACCAGGTCGCCCAGGCTGTCAAGGTACCTGGCAAGTTGATGCTTGGTTTGATTGTCTATGCGACGGTCTTTCATTTTGACCAGATACTTGAACTCCCGGTTCTTGTTGCCTTTTTTAGAGAATATTTTTTTGTTATCTAGCAGGAGTTGCCGATGTTGGTCGTTGCGTGGCCCACAGACGTATCTGATTCGCGATTGCATGTCGTAGTCAAATCGCCCAATGATGGATTTCAGTGTGCCTTCGTTGCTGGCATAAAAAGATACATTGGGCTCTTCGACCCTGACTTGATATCCCGTTTGATCCAGTATCAGCGAGCGAAGCACAGAGAGTTGTGCCATGTTGGCATTGGCGAGATCGAAGCGAGCAGACCTCCCCCAATAGCCTCCATAGTTGGCCTGACGTGCTTGATTGCCGGTGCGCACATTCAATGCCTCCCTGATGTTTTCTTCATTGGCCGATCTTCCGCCAGGACAGTAGACCTCCATTTTATAAAGATACTTTTTATAAAAGAGAGACTTGGTGTCTTTTATCTCTACGGACTGGTTAAGATTGGTCCAGTACAATATATCCATCATCATTTACCCTGGGTTGCATGTCATTGGCTGGTTGCCAAGAAAAAACACTTTCCTGATTGACATAGTCAACATTGATCACTGAGTTGGCAGGAATGTTTTCAAACAAAATCTTCTTGGATACTGGTATCTTGATCAACTCGTTGATTTTCCTCGACAAGGGTCTAGCACCCATCTTGGGATCATAACCAACTTCGGCCAAATGGTCTACCATGGCTTCAGTGAGTCGTACTTTCAAGAATTTTTCTTTAAGTAGATCGTTGACTTCGTTGACAAACTTGGCCACGATCTTCTTGATGCTCATGGGCTCGAGTTTGTTGAACTTGCAGATGCCGTCCAATCGGTTACGGAACTCGGGCTTGAAGAAGTCTTTGACTGCTTTATCGTCCTCGCCTGTTTTCTGGAAACTGCGTCCCATACCAATGGCATTGCGTTCACCATCGGCTGCACCCAAGTTGGAGGTCAGGATAACAATGGCATTTCTGGCATCGGCCTTCTTGCCGTTGCTGCTGGTGATCATGCCTTCGTCCATGAGGCTCAGTAACACGTTGGTGACATCGGGGTGTGCTTTTTCGATTTCATCGAACAGCACCACGGCATTGGGATTCTTTTCTAGATCGCTGATCAGCAAGCCGCCGCCCAGGTTCGAATCATCGTAGCCCACATATCCCGGAGGAGCACCAATTAGTTTGGCTGCGGCATGCTTTTCCTGATATTCGCTCATGTCGTAGCGCAGTAGTTTCATGCCCATGTTCTCGGCCAACAGTTTGGCCAATTCGGTTTTTCCGGTGCCAGTGGGCCCCAAGAACAAGAAACTGCCAATGGGTTTGTTCAAGGCTTTGAGTCCGGCCTTGCTGACATAGATACGTTCCAACACAGTATCAACCACTTGATCTTGCCCATAGAGTTTTTCTTTGATCGAAGACTCGATGTTGTTGAGGCTAGACTGTGTTTCGTGCCCCATCTGGTCTGCGGGAATCTTGGTAAACTTGCTGAGGATATCAATGATGTGGCTGCGTGTCACAGTCCAATCCACAGCATCAATCTTTAAGCGAGCGCATGCGGTGTCAATGAGGTCAATGGCTTTGTCTGGCAGGCGCTTGTCAGTTTGATATCTCACGCTGAGATCCACAGCAGCATCAATGGCATCATCGCTGATGGAGCCACCGTGGAAGTTTTCAAAGTGCGATCTAAGCCCACGCAGGATGTCTTTGGCCACAGCAGGTGTGGGCTCTTCAACAGTGAGTCGATAGAAGCGGCGCATCAGGGCACGATCTTTTTCGAAACTCTGTGTGTATTCTTCCCAAGTTGTTGAAGCGATAAACTTGATCTGGCCTTTGCTCAATGCTGGCTTGATCATGTTGGCAAAGTCCACGTTGGAGCCTGACCCCGAGCCAGCGCCTCGCATCTGGTGTGCTTCGTCGACAAACAGGATGCATTTGCCCTTGACTGAAAGAGCGTTTAGCACTTCCTTGAGTTTTTCTTCAAACTCGCCGCGGTACTTGCTGCCAGCCAACAGGGTGCCAATGTCAAGATTGTAAACTGTGTGATCCTGCAGATATTCTGGCACACGTTTCTCAATGATGTTTAAGGCCAGGCCTTCGGCAATGGCAGTCTTGCCCACGCCGGGGTCGCCCACCATCAATATATTGCTCTTGTTGCGTTTGGCCAAGACCTGTGTGATTTCGTCAATCTCTGTTTCCCGGCCAATCACTGGATCGATTTTTCCGTCCACGGCCTGTTGGTTAAGGTCTGTGCAGTATTCTTCAAGAATTTCGCTGGCTTTGGCACGGGTAGCGATGTCGCGGCTGTTGCTGCCTTCCCAATGCTCGTTGTAGAAATCTACCAGTTCGCCACGATCGATGTTGTACTTGAGAATGAAATAATGAGCATGACTGTTGCCTTCTTGTGCGATGCTCAAGAACAAGTCAATGATCTGGATGTGTGTGCGTCCCGAGAACAACACCTGTGTGAAGGCACGATTAAACACACGTTCCAGCGCATGAGTCTTTTTGGGCACGACATTCTCTTCGTCTTCCTTGACAATGCTGGTTTGATTTTTTAGGTATGTGTTTACATCTCCCAAAAGGCCATCCATGTCGATCCCAAAATTGGTCAATAAATCATAGAAGGGACGATAGGTTATGATGGCTTTGAAAAGGTGCTCTACTGTGACATATTCGTGCCTGAGGCTCCTGGCAGAATCGGTGGCAGCATTGACGATCTTTTCAATCTCGGGGTTTGGGTGTATCATTTAGATAATTTCCTTTTGTTGGATCAGTTGAAATTTTAACGTATAAACAAGAAAATATCAACCTTGAAAATATTTATAGCCGGCCTTTGATGGTTTTAATTAACTTGATCTGTTCGTCGGTGAGGGTGGTTGGGATCTTCACAGATATTTCGATCAACAAGTTACCTCGTTCGGGCGCATTGACCCGATAAAGTCCTTGACCTTTGATGCGTAGTTTGGTACCGGGCTGGCAACCTTGCGGAATAGAGATCAAAAATTTAGTACCGTCGATGCTTTCAACTTCGGCCTCCCCGCCCAGTATGGCATCAAAGCAGTCTATTTCTACCAAAGTCACTAAGTCATTGCCTTGGCGTTGGAATCGTGAATCTGGCACGATCTGGAAATGTACCAACAAGTCTCCGCGACTCAATGAAGCAAAAAGGTCGTCGCCTAGGCCGGGATACTTGATCACTGTGTCGTTGTCGACACCTCGTGGGATATTGATGTTGACCATTTCGGATCCCTTGTTGGTGCGGATAGAAACAGTTTTGGTCTGTGGCGACAGAGTGTCTTTGAGTGGAAGTTCTATGGTTATGCGTAGATCTTTGTTGCGTCGCGGATGTTGATGCCGTTGATTTCCAAACGGAGACCTGGTCTGGAATCCAAATTGTGCAAACACGTCGTCGAGGTCGGGCATGCCGTTGGTGTCTTGGTTCCAGTGGAATCTGGTCCCACCGCCAAACCCACGACGCTCCATGTCATATTGCTCTCGCCGTTCGGGATTGCTGAGCACACGGTAGGCTTCTTCAATGCGTTGGAAATCATCCTTGCTGCCGCCTTTGTCAGGATGATGCTTGGAAGCAAGCCGTCGATAGGCTTTCTTGATATCATCCTGGGAAGCAGTTTCGGTGATCTTTAGGGTGTCGTAGTGAGACATCCAAGTATTTTATGACAAAAGGAGTGCGGAAGTCAAGAAACTTCCGCACTTATCCTTTTTTCTTACTTGACGCCAAAGTCCATTGGTTTGGGTTTGGCCACTGGGGGAGTCACTGGTTCGGGACTGGCAGCAGGGGCAGTGTAAGTTGTTGTTACACTCTGCGACACTGGCTGCATTGGGGCAGCGGGTGCGCTGGCGGCGCCAGCCATCTTCTCTTGTCCACGGCTCCAAGCAGTTACACCAAGCACAGCACCCATGGCCATATGGAATAAGCCTGCACCTTGTAGTGTCAAGGGATTCCACTGGCGGAATGCGTCATTGGCTGCCTGGGTTTCCCAGAACTGCACCACAGTAAACATGATAGGGAAGACTATGAAGTCTGCAACGCAGACAGCCATGTACATCATGGCCATCAAGGGACGCCATTTGCTTTGCATCCAGTCTTCTTTTTTCTTTAATACTACTTCGGGGGTCGATTGCTCGCTCATTGACTAGCTCCTTGTTTTAATGCTTTTGGTATTTACCAAAAAAGGGGCTATTTGTCGCTGGTCAAGGTGTAAGTGATGGGGCGATCGCTTTTGATGATGGTGGCTTTTTTAGTGCCATAATCTTGGTATATTATACAGTTGTCGGCTTTTTCTTTGAAGGCCGACACCCATACAGTATAGAGTTCGTCATTGAGCCAGTACTGTAGAAGGAACCGGCTACGGAATAACCGTGCCAGCCATCCCAGGCGGGGTATCTCAGGAATAGAGACTCCTTCTAGTTCGTCGCTCATAACAATGCAGGCAAGTTGGTGACCAATTGGAATATCTTGGCCACTTGATACTCTTCGTCGGCGGTCTGGCACATGCCTTTGAGTGTTTCAATGTCTGACATCAGGCTGTTGTACTCGTCGGGTGACATCTCGCCTTGTGCCAGGGCTTGGCCGTACATGACAGCCTTGCTGGCGAATTCAGCGATGGCTGCGTTTTCGTGTGCGCAGAATACATTGAGTTCTGCTAAGGTTTGTTCAACGCTCATTCTCTTTTCTCTCCACTGGATGATCGCAGGATTTCTGCGGCTTTGACTATGTTTTTACTGCGTTCTTTGCAAAAGAAAGCCGACATCTTGTCGCGCTTGGCTGTGTCTTCGACCATGCTCAATAACTTGCCATTGAGTTCCAAGGTGCGTTTGTTGTAGGGACGACCTTCGAGATAGGCTTGGTTATATCGCAATTGATGCAACATGTGATCTAGGCTGACTTTGTATGACTCAGGACGATCACATTGACCTTCCAGTGTGCGTGCCGTCATGACTTGTCGCACAGCGGTGTTGTACTCGATGGGATCATAGTTGTGATAGTTGCCCATGATGCCGTCGATGAAGGTGGAACACCCTGTGAGTAAAACAAATGTTGATGCTATCAGTATCTTCTTCATATTCTTTGACCTTACCAGTGTCTTATAACGCCAGCGATAATAAAAATATTAGTGACAATATAGAATAGAACAATAACAGTTCGGACCAACGCCACCCGGTCTGCTTCTTGTTCGTCTTTGCCACTCTTCTCTCCCAGCGCTTTGGCCCAAACACGCCAGAGTGATTTCAATGGAACTGCTCTTCCTCTGTGCTACCCTTGAGTGCCTGTGTTGATGCATCTGCTTCAATGGTGGTAGTCACAGCATCAAAATATCCAGTGCCCACTTCACGCTGGTGCTTGACTGCTTCAAAGCCCAGGGCTTGGTTGGCGAATTCTTTCTCTTGCATTTCAACGAATGCAGTCATGCCGTTGCGGGCATAACCGTGCGCCAGTTCAAACATGCCGTTGTTTAGGTTATGGAAACCTGCCAGGGTGATGAACTGGAACTTGTAGCCCATGGCACCCAGTTCGCGCTGGAACTTGGCAATGGTGGCATCGTCCAGGTTCTTCTTCCAGTTGAACGAGGGCGAGCAGTTATAGGCTAACATCTTACCTGGATGGTGCTTGTGGACTCGCTCTGCAAATTCCCTCGCGAATTGTAAGTCAGGCCTTCCTGTTTCGCACCACACAAGGTCTGCGTAGGGTGCGTAGGCGACTGCTCTGCTGACTGCTTGGTCGATTCCGTTGCGGGTTCGGTAGAATCCTTCAACAGTTCTTTCGCCAGTAAGGAAAGGCTTATCGTTGTCGTCA
>CAYVBV010000063.1:0-10378 GCA_964449745.1 uncultured Polynucleobacter sp.
GCTCAGTTAAATCCAATGTGTATTTTTTCAAGGCTTCACGTTGATTTTCAGCATCAGCACTATTCACAGACTGTCCTCCACGCACTGCCTCAATGGCAGCTTCTAAAGTTTTACGAGTAATACCTGCCGCTTTGAGTGATTTACCAATCTCCCCCTTATCGTCACTTAAGACCAACAAGAAAAGCTCACCCGCAATGAATTCATCGCCACGCTTGGTGGCTTCTTTTTCAGTTAAATTTAAATGTGCAGCCAAACCACGGCCAATTTGAACATCACCACCTGTTCCTTGAACTTGTGGCAGTTTCGACACCAGAGCCTGGATGGCTTTTTCTAGTGCCATGACGTTGCCACCAGTTCGATTGATCAAAGACTTGGCCGTGCTTTCTGACTGCTGCAACATAGCCAACAGGACATGCTCGGACTCAATGTATTGATGATCGGCATTCAAAGCCAAGCTTTGGGCTTCGCCCAAGGCCTCCTGAAACTTACTGGTTAATTTATCTAGTCGCATGGATTTCTCCCATATTCAATGTTCAGTATGTGGGTATCTTTGCCAGAATTTCAAGTGATTTAGATCAAATAATTCGCTGGCTTTATCATGGACGGATGTCTTGGTGTTTATATCTCTTAGAATGTTCTGACGGAAGCTACTATGCGGGCATCACCAATGATTTGGAAAACCGCATCCAAGCCCATAACAATGGCACTGGAGCCAAATACACCCGTGGTCGAACCCCCGTCCAGCTTTTGGCCTCAAAAAATTATGACAATCGCTCTGAAGCCTCCAAGGCAGAAAATGCCATCAAAAGACTTCCCAAGTCACTCAAATTAGGTTTTTTACGTGACTAGCGATATTCAACAAGAAATTTCTGAGCAAATCGAGTCTTTTTACCAAGCCGTTAAAGAAAATTGGCCTGGGTTTAAAACTCGAGTCGGGCAAGAACAAATGTTTGCTCAAATCGGCCAAACACTCAGCCATGCTAAAAGTCCTAAAGACTCAAGAGATGGCGACCATATTTTGGTGATTGAAGGTAAAACCGGGGTCGGCAAGACACTCGGTTATTTAATTCCAGCGATTGTCTTTAGTAAAAAAATGAATAAACGGGTCATCATCAGTACCGGCACCGTGGCACTTCAAGAACAATTAATTCAAAAAGATTTGCCTGCTCTAGCCGAACTCTCCCCTTTTCCATTTGAGTATGCTTTAGCCAAAGGTCGCGGCCGATACGTGTGCAATATTCGTTTAGAACAAGTCAGTGGTAAAACCAAACAATCCGCTCTATTTGAGGATGCCAACTGGGATGGGCCACCCAAAGAAAAGGACATTGATCACTTTGCCAATGCCCTGAACTCTCTCAATCAAGGTCAATGGAATGGCGAAAAAGACACTGCTCCGCCTGAAATCAGTGACAGCATGTGGCCGCGCATTGCAGCTGAACGAAGTTCTTGCTTAGGACGACACTGCCAGCGCTTCAATGTTTGCCCATATTTCAATGCCAGAAGAGAATTAGTCAAAGCCGATGTCATTGTCGCCAATCACGACTTGGTCATTTCTACGATAGCCTCAGGCTCTAAGATCTTGCCTGATCCTTCTGAAACTTTATATGTCTTTGACGAGGCCCATCATCTGCCACAGGTAGGGATTGCGCACTTTGCTTCCTCAGTGGGCTTAATTGCCTCGACACGATGGCTTGAAAAAATCATGACGGCAGTGTTACGAGCGGATGCATTACTACCCGAATCATCTGGCAAGATCGCAGAAGAAATACATGATCTGGTGACGGATTTAATTCAACACACCAAGCAATTGATCAACTCACTTCGTTTGTCTAATTTCGTGACTCATGATCAAGCCATTCATCGTTTCAAACATGGCGAACTCAGTGAAGAATTTGCCAGTCATGCACAAACCATGGGACCTTTGGCGATTGCATTAAACAATCGCGTCAGTAAAATTTTGCAACAACTCAACGATCAGAGAAATAACAGTATTGATAAAGACTCTTTCAGCCCAGCTATTTTGGAGATGGGCAGCTATCAAGCAAAGACAGAGAATTTATCCAATACCTGGCATTTAATGCAAGCCGATGCCAATCCCCCCATTGCTAAATGGCTTGAATGGCAAGATCTGGGGTCTACCTTTGACTTTAAATTACACGCTTCCCCCATCAGCGCAGCACAAAACTTGGCCCAATCGCTTTGGTCCACGAGTTCTGCCGCCATTCTGACTTCTGCCACTCTAAGAACTTTAGGTGACTTTAAGTATTTCTTAAATCAAGTGGGTTTGAATTGGTTTCCAAAAACCAATACTTTTGAAGCCGAATCTCCCTTCGATTATGAAAATCAAGGCACTTTTGTGGTTCCTGATATGTTAGCTTGCCCCAGCGCCAACACAGAAGGTCACACGCAAGAATTGTCGACTGAAATCCCCAAACAATTGGCTAATCTGCAGCATGGCGCCTTGGTTTTGTTCACCTCCAAAAAACAGATGAAGCAAGTTTACGAGGAATTACCTGAAGAGTTTTTACAAGACGTACTGATGCAGGGTGACATGCCTCGCAGCAAGCTGATTCATCAACACGAGATACGGGTGCAACAGGGACAGCGCAGCATTTTGTTTGGCATGCAAAGTTTTGGCGAGGGTTTAGATTTACCAGGGAAGCTATGTGAAGTGGTTGTGATTACCAAACTGCCCTTTGCTCCACCAGACTCCCCTATTGAAGAAGCAAAAGCAGAATGGCTTGAAAAGAACCAAGGCAATCCCTTTTATGAAATCAGTGTGCCCGCAGCGGCGCTCAAGTTGCAACAATGGGTGGGGCGTGGCATTCGCACAGAAACGGATCAGGCCACCATTGTGGTTCTAGATCAGCGTCTCAAAACCAAAGCTTATGGAAAGAAACTGATGGCAGGTCTTCCGCCATTCAAGCGTGTAATGTAGCAATACCAGTACTTTTTTTTGATCTCAATCGAAGACGAATGATCAGGCTATTGCCATTTTTTAAGCGCTTCGTCATCACTCAAACGAGCATCGACCCAACGCGCACCCTCTGGCGTGTCCTCTTTCTTCCAAAAAGGAGCGAGGGTTTTCAAATAATCCATGACGTATTCGCAGGCAGCAAATGCTTCACCACGATGAGCACTCGTGACAGCGGTTAAAACAATTTGATCTTCAATGTTCAAAGGGCCCACTCGGTGAATAATCAACACATCATAAATATCCCATCGAGCCTTAGCTTTTTGAATGATGTCCTCCAAGGACTTTTCCGTCATGCCTGGATAATGTTCCAAAGTCATGGCGGCGACGTTGGCACCATCGTTGCGATCACGCACAGTCCCTACAAATGCTGCCACCGCACCCACACGCGCATCACCAGAACGGAGCTGTTTAATCTCTTGTGAGAGATCAAAATCTTGAGTTTGAATGCGCACTGGCATTGTTTAACCGCCTGTCACCGGAGGGAAAAAGGCGACTTCCGCATGATCTTGTAATGCAGTAGAACCCTCTACCATCACATGATTAAGCGCCATCCGTACTGCTTTGCCTTCTGCCAAAACATCCGCCCAAACTTCACCACGCGTCATCAAATGGGTTCTCAACTGGGTCAATGTCTCAATACCTGAAGGAACTTCGAATTTTTCTTCCGAGGTGTCAAGCGCCTCACGCAAAGAGGCAAAGAATTTAATCGTAATTTTCATCGTGATAGCTTAAATCATTCCAGAAAAAGGTAGGTATTTAACCAAATCCCCACGTCGTATGACCTGCTCTGGTGGATTATCCACCAGGCCATCAGCCCATGCAGCACTGGTCATGACACCAGAACTTTGATTAGGGAATAAATCTAAACCACCTTGATCATTCATGCGCACTCTTAAAAACTCATTGCGACGATCAGGTTTTAACCAATCAAAATCAGCGCGCAGCATCATGCTTGGCGTAGAAATCTGACTTCTGCCCTGAAGCTTGGCGATAAAGGGTCTAACGAAGAGCATGAAAGTCACAAAGCTAGAGACTGGGTTGCCAGGTAAACCCATGAACCAAGTTTCTAAATGTTCTGCACCTGGTTTTTTTACGGCACCAAAGGCCAGTGGTTTACCCGGCTTCATGGCAATTTGCCACAGGTCCAAGCGCCCTTCTGCCGTCACAGCGGGCTTAATATGGTCTTCTTCACCTACTGACACGCCACCTGAAGTAATGATCAAATCATGATCTTGACTGGCTTGCCGCAAAGCGGCTTTCGTGGCCTCCAAAGTGTCAGGAACAATGCCTAAATCAGTGGCTTCACATCCCAATAATCGAATGCAGGCCAATAAGGTATCGCGATTGGAGTTATAGATGGCACCTGGTTTTAAGGGTTGCCCAGGTAGGGTTAATTCATCTCCAGTGAAAAAAGCTGCTACCTTTAGTTTTCTCATAACCGGCAATGTGGCATGACCTGCGGACGCTGCCACGCCAAGTTCTTGGGCTCTGAGGAATGTGCCTTGAGTCAGTGCCACATGACCTGCTTTTAAATCTTCCCCTTGCAAACGAATCCATTGACCTGGCTCTGGCACTTCTTGAATCTTGACTTGATCACCCACCATCTCGCAAACTTCTTGCATGACCACAGCGTCAGCACCCGGTGGAATGGTGGCTCCTGTAAAAATTCTGGCAATGGTTCCAGGTTTTAATGCCGTACCCACATGCCCCGCAGGAATTCTTTGAGCTACCTCAAAGCATAGACCCGCAGATTGAATATCTGCAGTTCTGACAGCATAACCATCCATTTGGGTGTTGTTCATCGGAGGAACATCGACCAGACTTAAAACATCTTGTGCCAAAACTCTTCCCAAAGCATCTTGAGTCGATACCTGTTCATGCTCTACCACCGGTTTAGCTTGCGCCAAAAGATGCTGCAAAGCTTCAGCCGTGGGTTTCAAGGCTGGCTTACTTTTGCTTTCAGATGAAGTGTTAGAAGAGGACATTGGCTAAGTCTAATGGGTTTGACTTTATTTTGCTAAAACACCCGTCAGCGATAAAACATATTGAGCCATCTCATCTAGATTATCTAGATCAAGGATTGGAATATCTCTATTTAAGCTCGGCCGATTTGTTGCCTGTGCACCGCCTGGCCATGCCACCGCTTGAATGTGCTCATCTTGGTTCGCTTTTAAAGGGTTCTGAGAGCATTCAAGATGATCAGCTCTCCAAAGTTCAATTTTTGGAATTTGGGCTTCCTTAAAACCCTCAACAATGACCAAATCACAAGGTGATAACTTATGGAGTTGCTCTTCAACTGTTGGCTCAGCAGTTTCTTTTAATTCATGCATTAATACCCAGCGCTGGTCTGAGACCAAAAGAATTTCTCCAGCTCCAGCTTCACGATGACGATAGGAATCTTTACCAGGACGATCCACATCAAAACGATGATGCGTGTGTTTAATGACTGAGACTCTGATGCCCTGCTGAGTAAACTGCTTAATTAATTTTTCTATGAGCGTTGTTTTACCGGTACCTGAGTATGCAATAAAAGCAACAACAGGCATTGGTAAAGAATTCATATTGTTTGTGCTCATTAGAAAATTAGAGGCCTGTGTGCTTGGCCACAAAATCTTTGACTTGATGAATATCCGCAGCCATCACAGTGACACGCTGGGGTTGGTCCTCAATACCAATGAATGATGCTGGTCGATCAGGTTGACGACCAATGGCCTCTTCAATCGTTTCAGCAAATTTAATCGGTAACGCTGTTTCAAGAACCAACATCGGTATATCGGCTTGCAAATGTTCACGCGCCACTTTAATGCCATCCGCTGTGTGTGTATCAATCAAAACACTGTACTTGGCATGAATATCACGAATCGTATTTAAACGATTCTCATGAGTACTCTTGCCTGAAACAAAGCCATATTTTGCAATCTCTTGATAAGCAGAGTCTTTAGACAAATCAAAACCACCCTTGGTCTCAACATCCTTGAACATTTGCGCCGTTCTTTCCGCGTCACGACCTAATAAGTCGTAGATAAAACGCTCAAAGTTACTGGCTTTTGAAATATCCATCGATGGACTTGTTGTATGGAAGGTCTCTGCAGACTTACGTGCACGATAGACACCTGTCTTAAAAAACTCATCCAAGACATCGTTTTCATTGGTGGCTACCACCAATTTTTCAATCGGCAAACCCATCATGCGGGCGATATGACCCGCACACACATTACCGAAGTTACCAGAAGGTACGCAAAATGAAACCTTCTCAGTACTGTTCTTGGTGGCCAACAAATAACCTTGGAAGTAATACACCACTTGAGCCACAACCCGGGCCCAATTAATTGAATTGACGGTACCAATCTTGTGACGCGCTTTGAAGGCATGGTCATTACTCACACCTTTCACAATGTCTTGCGCATCATCAAAAACACCTTCAATTGCAATGTTGTGAATATTTTCATCTTGCAATGAATACATCTGAGCCACTTGGAATGGACTCATCTTGCCTTTGGGGGACAACATAAAGACTCGCACCCCCTTCTTGCCACGCATGGCATATTCAGCAGCGCTTCCAGTATCCCCTGAAGTTGCACCAAGAATATTGAGCTCTTGGTTTTGGCGATTTAAGGTGTACTCAAATAAATTACCCAATAACTGCATGGCCATGTCTTTGAATGCCAGCGTGGGCCCATTCGACAAACTCAATAATCCCAAACGAGTGCCCTGCTCATCACCTAACCAGTGAATCGGAGTGATGTCTTCAGCTCGATCATCAGAACGCCCATTGCAATAAACCTGAGCAGTGTAGGTTTTCTTGACCAAGGCCTTAAGGTCTTCCTTGGGAATGTCATCACAATAAAGGCTCAATACTTCAAATGCCAAATCAGCATAAGACAATCCACGCCAAGCGTCCAACTGAGCAGCATTCACCTGAGGGTAATGCGTGGGCAAATATAAGCCACCATCAGCAGCCAAGCCACCCAAGAGAATTTGTGAAAAAGTTTGATTGGCGTTATGGCCACGCGTTGATATGTAATGCATTGAGATCAATTAACTTAAATTTTCTAAACGAATTTTTGTAACAGAACCTTCAACTGTCTTCAAAGCTTCCACCTTAGCAATGGCCGCCAAAATGTTCTTCTCTTTGGTCTCATGCGTCAACATGATCAAATCAGTTTGGTTTTCCCCATCGCTTGCTTCACGTTGCAACATGGCATCAATAGAAATATTGTTGTCCGCCAAAATACGTGTGATGTCAGCCAGCACACCTGCTACATCAGCCACACGCAAACGCAAGTAATAACTGGTCGTGATCTCACCCATCGGCAAAATGGTGGTTTGCACCATAGAACCGGGCTGGAAAGCCAAATGAGGTACACGATGTTCAGGGTCAGCCGTTTGTAAACGTGCCACATCCACAAGGTCTGCAATCACGGCTGAAGCGGTCGGCTCGGCACCAGCACCTTTGCCGTAATACAAAGTTGTACCCACTGCATCACCCATCACTTGAACAGCGTTCATCGCACCTTCGACATTGGCAATTAAACGCTTCGAAGGAATCAAAGTGGGGTGAACACGCAACTCAATACCATCTTTGGTTTTTTTAGTAATGCCCAATAACTTGATGCGATAGCCCAATTGCTCAGCATATTTAATATCTGTGGCTGACAACTTGGTAATACCCTCAACATGAGCCTTATCAAACTGCACTGGAATACCAAAAGCAATCGCACTCATGATGGTGGCTTTATGAGCGGCATCGACACCCTCAATGTCAAAAGTGGGGTCGGCTTCAGCATAGCCAAGGCGCTGGGCTTCTTTAAGAACCACATCAAAGTCCAAGCCTTTATCGCGCATCTCAGACAAAATAAAATTGGTGGTGCCATTGATGATGCCTGCAATCCACTCAATCCGGTTCGCCGTTAAGCCCTCGCGCAAGGCTTTGATGATGGGAATACCACCTGCCACAGCCGCCTCAAAGTTGACCGTAACTCCTTTGGCTTGGGCAGCTGCAAAAATCTCATTACCATGAACTGCTAAAAGTGCCTTGTTCGCAGTCACAACATGCTTGCCATTTTGAATCGCGGCCAACACCAATTCTTTGGCAATGCCATAGCCACCAATTAACTCCACCACCACATCAATTTCTGGGTCATTGACCACAAGCTTGGCATCACCCACCACTTTGGCCCGACCTTTAACCAACTCTTCAGCACGTTGAGTATTTAAATCGGCCACTGTGTGAATCTGAATGCCACGACCTGCACGACGCGTGATCTCTTCTTGATTACGCTCCAAAACAGTAAACACACCACCACCGACGGTACCAATGCCTAAAAGGCCAACTTGAATAGGTTTCATGAATAAATACTCTGACTAATGAAATTTAAAAAGCTTATTGCTTGCCGTGTTTTTGACGATAACGTTCTAAGAACTTCGCCAAGCGGGCAATCGCTTCACGCAACACATCTTCGTGAGGCAAGAACACAATGCGGAAATGATCAGGTTTGGGCCAATTAAAACCACTGCCCTGCACCAATAAAACTTTTTCCTCGCGCAACAAAGTGGCGATGAAGTCTTGATCATTCTCAATCGGATACATCTCTGGATCCAATTTTGGAAATAAATACAAAGCAGCTTTGGGCTTGACGCAGGTCACTCCAGGAATCTTTGTCACCAACTCCCAAGCCAAATCTCTTTGACGGCGTAAACGACCGCCCTCGGCGACCAAGTCATTGATGCTCTGATAACCACCCAAAGCCGTTTGAATCGCAAATTGACCCGGCACGTTTGCACACAAACGCATCGAAGACAGCATGTTCAAGCCTTCGATGTAATCTTTGGCACCGCTCTTATCACCAGAAACCACCATCCAGCCTGAGCGGTAACCACAAGAACGATAATTTTTAGATAAGCCATTGAATGTGACGGTCACCACATCGGTCGACAAAGCACCAATTGAAGTGTGCTTTTCACCATCGAACAAGGTCTTGTCATAAATTTCATCGGCAAAAATAATCAAACCATGTTCACGTGCCACAGCGATGATTTCTTTTAATACAGCATCACTGTACAAAGCACCGGTTGGATTATTCGGATTAATCACCACAATCGCTTTGGTCTTGGGAGTAATCTTAGATTTGATATCAGCAATATCGGGAGCCCACTCTTTTGACTCATCGCATAAATAGTGTTTTGGGGTTCCACCTGACAAACTCACTGCAGCTGTCCACAATGGATAGTCTGGAGCAGGCACCAATACTTCATCACCCGCATTTAACAAAGCATTCATGGCCAAAACAATCAGCTCTGAAACACCATTACCTGTGTAAATGTCATCCAGGGTCACTCCCTGAATGCCTTTTTCTTGGCAATAGTGCATGATGGCTTTGCGGGCAGAGAAAATGCCCTTGGAATCCGAATACGCCGCAGAATTTGGCAAATTGCGAATCATGTCCAACTGAATTTCTTCAGGAGGATCAAAACCAAAAACGCCCACATTACCAATGTTGAGCTTGATAATTTTCTGACCCTCTTCCTCCATCTGCTGAGCAAGCTCAAGCACGGGCCCACGAATGTCGTAACAAACGTTATTTAATTTGGAGGATTTTTTAATTTCTTTCACAATAATCACTAAAAGTCTTATAGGAACACTATAAAGTCTTAATTTATCTATAATTTTGTAATTATGACAGAGCCTGAGGGCCATTGACGTGAAACTACAACCGGATCAACAACCTAGCCTCAATACAGTTTCTGCTTATGGCCCCAATTACATTGAAATCAATGCTCAACGCTATGACTCTTCGGTGATTGTCAGTCCTGAAGGTCCGGTTCTTGATTGGGCTTGCGGGCGCTTTGAAGACCTCCAAATCAAGGATTTCGAGCAAATTGCGGCTCAAAAACCCGCTGTGGTCATTTTGGGAAGTGGCAAAAGCATCCGCTTTCCTCGTCCAGAAATCCTACAACCGTTGATTCAAGCCAAAATTGGCATTGAAACCATGGATCTTCAGGCTGCCTGCCGAACCTATAACGTCTTGATGGGCGAAGGCAGAAACGTCATTGCAGCCCTCATCATAGAAAAGGCATAAAAAAATAGTTTTTCCACACAACTCTGATATAAATATGCTTAATAAACATTAAACATATCAATATCTGGAGACTGAATGACTGTTGCGCTTGGAAAACCCATTCCCCATTTTGAAATACCCGCCACCAGTGGATTGGTATTTAGTCCATCAGCCTGCTTGGGACGCAAAGTGGTGATGTATTTTTACCCCAAAGATTCCACCCCCGGTTGTACCGTTGAATCAATGGAGTTCAGAGATGCCATTGATGACTTTACCCGAGCCAATACGCTGATTGTGGGTATCTCACGAGACAACCTCAAATCACATGAAAACTTTAAAAGGA
>CAYVBV010000064.1:0-1823 GCA_964449745.1 uncultured Polynucleobacter sp.
ACTGCTACTATGATGTTCATACCTATAGACATAATTACCTCGTGTATGTCTTCGTAGACTGTAGTCATAAGGTGTATATGTCCAATAGACCAAAATGGAATAGCTAGATTCTGACTGATCCATGATATGGTATACTTAATAAACCCCATTCTTTTCTAATTCTTCTGACAATCTTAGAAACAATATGATTCCTGCTTCTCTATACTCTTCAGGTGGTTCAAGTCCTTGTCTATGGAATGCTTCTATTATTGCGTGTAGGCTTTTTGTAGCGAACTCATACGCTTTAACTCCTGTAACATCTTCATCCTTGTAGAACATAAAGGATAAGTTGAATGCTATGTCTTCAGGGCTTAGTCTTTCTAGTTTAATGTCCATTTGTTTTAGTTTTAATGATGTGTTCTGACCATTGCTTTGCCATTGCTTCAGCGATACCTGGAAATGTCTTAGATCGCATCTTTGATCTTTCGTCAGATGGTAGATGCCAACATTCAGCATACCAAGCAGGCATTGACTTGCCACTCTCGAAGAACTTACGAGGTGCAGGCTCAACAATATTTGTTGCTGTTAGTTCGGGTAATCCCTTTAACCATAGACACGTTTTCTTTTCGAATGGATCTCCGAATTGAAATGGGTTAATTATCTGATTAGGTTTACGCCATTCAGTACTCATTATACCAACAGGGTTTTCTATAGCAACATGATCAGCATTGGCATTAGCAAATAACATAAAGAAGTTGATAGCATCTTTTCTATCCTCAATTCTTTTTAGTGCTTTATCGCCATACTTCTCGACATTGAACCATCTATTTCCAGTTACAGTTAGATAGGTACAAGGTGGGAATGCTATGATTAAATCCCACTGTTGTTCTAATAACTTTGTTACATCTTGTTGCAGATGCCATTCAGGGTGACCACCTGATTCAGGAAGTATATCACAACTATATGCTTCGTGACCTAATGCTCTGAATTGTTTTGTTACTGCCTGACTTTCTTCGCAGGCTACTAAGATTCTTAATTTCATACTCTCTTGTTTATAGCTTCGCTTTTATACTGCATATACCACACAGCACTTAAATCTCTTACTTGAATAGAGATACTCCCACCAATGACACTTCCCTCTGCGACCTTAGCTATTTATTATAGGCTTCTTGGTTCACTTGTTCTTTTACCTTTCGGTATGCAGTACTCGTTGTCAAGCGTTCAGACAGAGCGAGATTTTATTTATCGAACAAGCGTTCATTGTGAGACATTGTTTTTGTTAAAGATGTTCAATGGTATACAACACCCGTATGTAATAGGGCATAAAAAAACCCCAGCCGTCTCGTACTCAGCTAGGGTTCTATATATCTACCATGATATAATGCTTAACTAGATATCGAAGTACGAGTTCGACAGGACAAATGTATAAAACATTTTTAAATAAAAAAATTTGATAGTGATAAATTTTAATTTAGCCATGCATAAACTTGTTCACTAGCTCGCTTACTAGAGTTCTTAAGTTCGTGCATAATGATGTCGTATTTGATAGCTATACCGGATCCTCCTGCATTCATAACGTACATACCATCCTTCATCACGATAACAGATGATGGCTTGTAACTAATGTCAATTGGTAGTTGTGGTAGTTCTGATTCACCGACTAAGTATAAATATACATCATTCCAAAAGTCGTACCCTTCACGTGATTGATGCCAATCGAATAGCGTCATGAGTTCTGTTGATGCTAACGTACCTTCTTCCTGGTACGCTACATTGAAATCATCCATGTTGCTAACGATTCTGTCAACATATGATTCAGGTAACCTTTGCAGTAGTACGTCAAT
>CAYVBV010000064.1:1923-6297 GCA_964449745.1 uncultured Polynucleobacter sp.
TCTATTATAGACTGATCTATCTCTATGTGCAAGTATTCAGCTACCTGCACTACATCTTCTGAAGTGACCATAATGTTTCTTGTTTAGCTATGTATATTATTTCATCATACTGATGCTCAGAAGCGAACTTCGTTATTGCATCTATCTCATTTATTGCAGAGATATTTACGCCTGTAGGCAGTTGGTTTTTGCGTGTGTAGAATATGTGATATGTACTCATGTAGTATAGATTAATGTTTCTTTATATCCGTTTCTTTGTCGTTCAAAGAATAGTGCTGCACCACCATCATTGCATTCATCATCTTGCACTGGAATCAAAAAGTGCCCACCCTCAAATACAATTACTAATGGTTTCTTGTAGAAGCCATAGTCCTCAGCTTCTTGATCAGTCATATACCTTACGCCTGATATCTTCTTACCTACTAGGTATTCGAATTCTTTGTTGTGATTCATTGTTGTTGTCTTAGGTTAATTAAATCATTTAGTTTATTTACAATTCTATATGTCATATCGCATATCTCATAAATTAATTCTTCATCATCTTCTAATGATAGTTCTGCAATTATTTCTGAATCTATTCTGTGCACATCTGGATTTAATAAATCACATTCAATAATTGTTTTCAATAGATACTTGCGTGTATCATCCGCTAATACTCTTTTCATTTTGTTCTAATTAAGTGTTCGTAATAACCTATCTCTCTTTCGTTAGCGCAGTCACTCATATCGCCAACCTTTGGTATCTCTACAATGCTGTATATCTTTTCTATTTCTTTTTCATACATCGTTGTAGCCAATAGCATACCTATCGCAATCCCTGCAAATAGGTAAAGTATATTCTCAAATCTCCTCATACTCATCGTAATTATCATCGTCATCGAATGTCGTGTAATAGAAGTACTCCTCTGCATAGAAGTAATCCATTAGGTCTTCGTCATGATCGAAGCTTACCTCATTACCATCAAGGTCAATCCAGTCAAGTGAGCGTAAGTGCTCAATCAAATACTTTCTTTCGCTGAAGTATAGTAGTGTATCAAAGTGGTCAACAACATAACCTGATGTCATGCGTTCACCTGTCTTACTGCAAGTTCTCATTTGTAATCCTCTGTTAATTCTAAATTCATTAATCTTCCTTCGTCATATATTTGGTCATGAATTCTTTCATATATCCAATCACTACTAAGAACATTGTCAAGTATTTCATCAGCTTCATCGTCAGTGCAGTGAAATTTTTCTCTAACATCAGACCTATGCCACATCTCACCTACATAGTATCCGTTGCTTTTTAATAGTTCAATTGCTTCTTGTATTGTCATATCTAATTTTTAAAGTTCATCATCTAATTCCGGCATACCATCGTAAAAGAAATCAGGGCAGTCACATGAATCCATCTCTCGTTTGCATGAATAGCAATTGATTACCTCATCATTAAGTCGATGTAGAAGAATACTACCGCAGTGACCACAGGTAACTAAGTTGATGTCAGTCTTGTTTAATACTTCACGCATGAGGTCTACTTGATGTCTTAATGTCATGCTAATAAGTTTTTAAGTGATTCTTTAGTGTATCGGCAGTTGAAGAATTCAACCTCATCTTTGTATTTCTCTTCACTGTTTGGTATTACATATCTCTTTATAATCAATCCAGTATAATGTTGATAATACCTTCTTGTAATAGAATCATCAAACATTTGATGAGTCAACCCTACGCTAAATCTTAGAGCTTGCTCATGTAGTAGGTGCTTTTTAGTTTCTTGTTTATATATGAAGATATGATTATTAAACCCATTATCACCTGTGGCAATGTCACCACGATTAACGCACAGTCTATGACCAATCTCGTCTCTGATTTGCTCTACTAAGTTGTCAATGTACTCTCTGCGTTGTTGCTCCCATAACTTTTGAGTACGTTCAGCATCAGCAGTTAGGTCTCTATGTCGCTGATTGATTGCATCAAGCTCATCGAGGTCAATGAGGCCTCCTAATTTACTACTTGGCTTTTCGTTTCTACTATTGAACTCAGCTATCAAGCTGTCAATAATCTTTTGTTGGTTCTCTGTCATTTTGTATAAATAAAAATTGTTATTGTATTTTCTCCATCACGCCAAACCTCAGCAGTGCTATATTCTACATCAAATTGAGTGTCTCTTGAATCAGTGTTATTACCAATGAAATCAATTGTTGCGTCTTTGTTATCTACTGATTGTAGTAGATTGATTAATTCTTGTACAGTCATGTTATTTATTATTTGTTTCAGTTAATATTTGATTCCATTCATCTTCAGTGAGGTGTTTCTTGAGGTGTTCCTCTGCGTACTCAAGTTCATACATCTCATCGTTAAGGTCACCAATGACTTGATCAACTGCATACTCTCTATCTTGTAATAGGTCATACTCAAAGCAAGTCATCTCAGTGTCATTGAGGTTACCACCCTCAGCAGTATATATGCCTGCGAAGTCCATGCCCATCTCATAGTAACTGCCCTCAGCACGAACATTGAACACCTCAGTAATCTCAGCTATCAATCGCAGTGGTGGTGACCATGCACTACTACCTTGAATGTTTAGGTAGCCTTCTCCAATGTCTTGTATCTCAAACTCCCACCACTTTGTGCCATATGAATAGCCCCACTCAAATGAATTGTTAATCTTAAGTGGCTTACCCAATACAAACTCAGCAAAGTTGGTGAAGTAATCAAAATCACCATAACGCTTGAATCGCTCGTCAATAGTCTCTAAATCTTTTTGGTCACCGTAAAAGGTGACATTGTTGTCGCAATAATTTGGCATGGTAGATAATTTATACACCTAATGCGGTGTGGTTAATAACAAATCCCGTTGTATCTTTCTTCGCTTTACCCTTTGCAACGAGGCCTACAACAACTCCTCGCTCATCGGTGTACCTGAGGTCATCTTCGTCTCCACTTACCACACGGAATCCATTCCATGTATCGGGTAACTTATCGAATACTACAGCTACATTCCCTCCTAATCTAAGATACTCAATACATTCTAAATCATTGGTCTCTGACCTTGAAAATGTCAAGTGATAATCAGTGCCCAGGTATTGTATTGCACGCTTTAGATTCTTGGTGTAATCATAGAACTTAATGTTAGTCAATGACTTAAGTATGTCTGCATTAAGCTTTACTTTAAGTAGACTGATAAAGTCAATGTCTGAAGTTCCGTTCAGCCTGATGGCAACCTCTTCATTTTTAGAGTTGATAGTGATAAGTTCTCCTAACAACTGCTTGAGGAACGCTGACTTATCCGATAGGAAGTAATCAGTCTTGCGTATCCTTGCTGATTGTACATTAGAGAATGCACCACGACCTGCCGAGTTAAGGCAAGCCGTAGCACATCCTACTGATGCGTGACCACATACATTCTTACCATAGCTATTCTGCTTGTATGGTGAGAGATGCATGATGTAACTTTTAATTGGGTTCTTAGCAGTCTTAGTATTGCTGCTCCCCGGACTCAGTAGCTTCATCTTCATGTTCATCTTCTTCTTCATCTTTTAAGTTATCTAATTCTCTAATCAATTCCTCAAGGAAATCATCAGCCATTCTGCGTGATGAACCTAATTGATCCGATACGATATCTTGTAGGTCGAATGTGATATCGATGTCAATACCACCACCATATACATTTTGTTGGTATGATGTGTCAAGCTCACTAAATACATTCTTGTCAATAAACCTGTCAAGTAAATCGATGATAGTTTCTTTTACTACATCAGATATTTCATACTTACCTACTGGTTTGTCTTGCTCTTCCTTTGCGGAAATGATAGCATCTGATAGGTCAACTCTAAGTCTTACTAATTCTGATTGTAAGCTGTCTAATCTTTCTGATAATTGTTCTAAATTGTTCATGGTATATATATTTATTTATTGGTTTATAATTCTGCTGTGAACTCACAGTATCCTTGTTCTTTAATACAATCTCTAATCTTCTTTCCTAATCTAAGGTCAGCGTACTCACTTAGTTCATGCTCACTTATGCCAGCATTCTTTAGCATCTCATCATCGTATCCGTGATTATCTCTGAAGAAGTTTTCAATAACCTCAAGCTTATTACCTAACTCATGCTCTATTGTTTTTATTTCATCTTCGACTAAATGCAAGTCATGGTCACTAAAGTGATACTCAATGTAGCTTGGCTCAACACCTTTTACTCCGAAGCGGTCAGCCGCATCACTTGCTTGTACTGCGAACCAAAACTTTCCGTTGATATCGCCTGAATAATATCTACCCATAGTTACTTAATTAAATAGTTTAATACTTTATCTGCCCATGCGTGAGTAGTTACCTCAGTGAGATACTCATATGCTTCCATTTGGTCAGTGCATTTCCAGTCACGCAGTACATCTTT
>CAYVBV010000064.1:6397-10314 GCA_964449745.1 uncultured Polynucleobacter sp.
GTGTTTAATTTTAAAAATGTCCTCCATAATAAATCTTGCCATCGGTAGATAATATATCGTAGCGTGTTTCCGAATCATATGAGTCATCATCCATGCCGTCTACTAATCCACGACCATAATCAAATGATGCCTGTGATAATTTCTTGTCGAGTTCGTCAATAAAGAAATCTTCATTTTCTAACAGCCAATCTCTTACTTCATCGTCTTTTAAATGTGAAGGTGCGTTTACTTCAATTGATGCAATCTTATGGTATACCGCTCGTGTTTTTAAAATTACTTTTTTCATGGTAGAATGTTATTAATATTTTAATTTCTTTACACTACTCTCATCAAAGAACATATCTATGCGTTCAGCTATATCTTCTGCTATACCTACCCATGCTTTTTGAGATATCATAGGTATCTTACCTTTTGCTGCTAACTCTTCTTCGTTCTTGAGTATTTCTTCTTTGTTATCAATTACATATTGAGCGTACTCACGTAGCCCTTGCATAATAAAAGATTGGCATAGTCCACCGTATGGGCTAAAGTTTAGAAGGTTTTTGATTAGGTCTTCGTTAGTTAATTGCTTTCTCATTTTTATTTGTGTTTAGTTATTAAATATATCCTTCATCTGCCATTGATAAGTATCCGGTATCCGATAGAATGATGTGGTCCAGTACTTGTATGTCTAGTATGTCTCCTGCATTTTGTAGCTTGCGAGTTAACTCGATGTCTTGCTGACTTGGTTTGAGTGCTCCTGATGGGTGATTGTGTGCTAGGATTATGCTATGCCCGGCCACCGATAGTGCACGAGTGAACACTACTTTTGTATCTACAATTACTCCTGCTGTACCTCCACTTGATAGTTTGTCTACCGATATAACTTCATTAGCACGGTTTAATATAATCATCGCACTCTCTTCGGTCCATTGGATTGTATCTGCATCGAATATAGTTCTGAAGAATTGTGAAGCGTCTGCACTGCTCTTCATCTGATAGGTTATGCCGTCACCTTTCTTGGTTTTGACTGTGATTTTTGTTTGTGGTAGTTTCATTGTTTGAATGTTTTGTTGTAGTATTGTTCTGAGTCGGTTATAAATTCTCTGTTTTCATATGCGAATATTTCTCCTATTTCACAACCATCAAAATGTGCATTTACTATTTGCTTCTTCTCCATTTCTTTGGCTTGTTCGATAATCGCATTCCTGTCAGTAACGTCTGCGAATTTCCATTTTGCTGAATTGACTTGTTCAGCTAACCATTCTACTGCTGTCTTCATTTGATTAGTTTTAGTGTATACTTATCTCTTATTCCTTGCCAAGACAATAGATTCTTGGCTATCTTTACTGCTTCTGCTCTATCGTTTGCGGATATCATTGTGCTATCTACTTCACCTCCGTAATGTGTGAGTACAGTTAATCTCCAGTGCTTCATTTCTTCGTTGGTATTAGTATTTGGTTTCCGTCACGCTTGTGAGTAGATAACTCCCATGTGTACGCATCATTTAAGTAGAATGATTTGTAGTCGGAAATGTTTATGGCAATCATTGACTTGTTGCCACCCGATGCGAAGATTTTGTCATCATCCATGCCCGCTAAGTCTATCTCAGCATCTTTCCCGTCATCATACTCATGGAACACAGCCCGTACAATAGGATCTTGACTCTTGGTTGATGCCTCAAGCATTGCCTTGACTTGTTGGCCCGTGAACTCAAGCATATCATTGAAGGGTTGCTCGGCTATGAGGTTGGATAGTTTCTGCTTCCACTCATAACACGCCACGTCATATATCTTTTTGAACTCATCTCGAGTCACCTTGTATACCTCACGGTCAATGGGTTTGTCCGTTAGCATATCTCTGTAATACTCAACAAATTCTCGTGGCAATACCTCTCGGTAGTCGTCTATGTCAACATCAAATAATAGAACCCCGTCCTCGTCAATAGTGTAGTACGAACTCTCGCAACTACCGTCAAACCCTTCGCTACCTTCCCATCCATTTTCATTCATTTCAGTAACGAATGCTTCTAATACATCACCACCTCTCGTGGCAATGTTCTTGTGTTTAAAGTTTTTGTTCATTTTTATTTTAGTTTAGTTATATGCATCGCAAATTTTATGGTGTTTGTGTTTATCTGCTTTAACCTTTGGATAATGTGTTTTGTACGCATCGCAGTTTACATACTTTGTGCTCTTGCATGATGCCGCAGTTATCCCGATGATAATGATGATGATTAGTTTCTTCATGTTTTGTAAAATTTGTGTGTTGACAGTGATGGGAAAAGAAATAGGCGTACCAATTACGATACGCCTTTCTTCTCTATCTACCACAACAGAATGTTATTTCTTCTTTGGTTTATATTGAATGTACTTGATGAATAACACTACATTGAGCGTTAATGATAGATATATGAGTTCTCCTAAAGTCATGGCTTCTCAATTAAATAGTGAATAGTATAGTCCTCTTGATCTTCGTATAGTACCTCACGAATGTTCCCGTACTTGCGTACTAATTCCTTGAGTTTTACATACTTTTCGATACTAATCCATTGTCCCTTGACTTCTCCCGGATTACATAGGAACACATTTGTTCTGCTGCTTGGTCGTAGTACTTCCGCACTCCAAACCCTGTTGATTTGTACTTTCATTTGTTCTCTGTTTTTAGTGGTTTAAATTTTTCTATCGTCTAATACTCCTGCGATTACGCACGTTCCTAATACGGATACGATTGATAACCCTGTACTAAAGGCGAATGCTACTAAATCTCCGATGATAATTGATGAACACAATAATGCGAGTGATATCATCATCATTGATAACATTAAAATAAATAGTCCTTTCATTTGGTAGATAATTAATTGGTTAAGACTCATAAAGAAAAGGGGATGCACCAATATAGTACACCCCCTTAGAGTTTCGTCTAATAAAGACTCGTCAGTTAACCTTAGATTGCGGCAGTCTTTTTGTTTTGTGACTCAACTTTTGTTTTTGTTACTGCAAGTTTATTGAATCTCGCAAGTACATTAATGCCATCCCAAGTAGAGTACAATGCTTTTGGCTTCTTTGTAATTTCCGCTAAAAATTCAATGTAAGAAGGCATTTTACTTTTACCTAACACTAACTTGACATTATCGGCAATTTCACCTTTCGTTTTGTTTAGTCTATTGTAGACTGCACTCGGGCTTTTATCTTCAAGCATAATTAAGGTATTGACTAAACTTTTTAGTTCGGCTAAGTTAAGCCCTTCTGCTTGTTGCTTGGTCTTTAATGCATCCAAGCGAATCATTTTTTTGTCAAAACTTGACAATTTGTTAGCACTTACAACTTTAGTAGTTGTTACTTTTTTTGCTGTGTTTTGTGTTTTTGTTTTCATTTGTTTTGGTTTTTATTGATTATTAATTAAAGATTAGCGGTGTAGTTGGACTCGAACCAACAAAGCAACTAATTATTTCAAGTTACTTCATGCCTTTGTACACCTTTGCCCTGCTCCATTTTTGCAGTTATCATTTATTTCTCTTTCACCCTTTTTTAATTCGGCAAAAGATTAGAAGTTTTTGCTTGTCGCTCCTACATTCGCACATTGTTGCTACCTATTTGCTAATTAGGTTGTGCCTTTGTCGTTTGGTCTAAACAATTGCAAGTGCCTTGAAAAGATTAGGAAGTTGCCTTATTACTTCCGTTCGGTTATGCATTGTGTTACAATTGTAAACTGCACTATTGTGCGTAATGCCCGAAGCCCTTATTAACTTGCGTTATTGTGTAGCCCGTATGTCAAGTGGTATTGCGTTCTCGTTTGAACAATGCTAAACTACTAACTAAATTTGAATTAACAATAAAAAAGTTTAAGAAATTTTCAGAACCCCAATAAAATCAAGGGTTACAGACTCGTAGGCAAATACTGGAAATAGGCAAAATTGAGGTATTTTTGGGCAAATT
>CAYVBV010000065.1:0-10306 GCA_964449745.1 uncultured Polynucleobacter sp.
GAGCGCCTCAGCGAGCATTATGAGGAGCCAAAGAAACGCGTCAAGCATTACAAAGAATTTGTCATGACCTTGACCGATGATGAAGCCAAAGTGCAGGGCGCACGTTGTATGGATTGCGGTATTCCATTCTGTAACAACGGTTGCCCTGTGAATAACATCATCCCTGACTTCAATGATTTGGTATATCAGCAAGACTGGAAGCAAGCGATTGATGTGTTGCATTCAACCAATAACTTCCCAGAGTTCACGGGTCGTATTTGTCCAGCTCCTTGCGAGGCTGCTTGTACCTTGGGTATTCATGAAGAGCCAGTGGGTATTAAGTCAATTGAACATGCCATCATTGATAAAGCATGGGCCAACGATTGGGTGAAGCCACAACCAGCCAAGCAAAAAACTGGCAAGAAAGTCGCGATTGTGGGTTCAGGACCTGCGGGTATGGCTGCTGCTCAGCAGTTGGCACGTGCTGGTCATGATGTGACCTTGTATGAGAAGAATGATCGTGTCGGCGGTTTATTGCGTTACGGCATTCCTGACTTCAAGATGGAAAAAACTTTGATCGACCGTCGTGTTGAGCAAATGAAAGCCGAGGGCGTCAAATTTGAAACCGGCACATTTGTCGGTAAAGACACTCCCGGTAAAGAAGTTAAAAATTACTCTAAGAAAGTGGTGTCCCCAGAGCAATTGCAAAAAGAATTTGATGCGGTTGTGATCACGGGTGGTGCTGAGCAACCTCGTGACTTACCAGTGCCAGGACGTGAGCTGTCTGGCATTCACTTTGCTTTGGAATTTTTGATTCCACAAAACAAAGAAGTCGCTGGGGATAATAAAAATGAAATCCGTGCGGATGGTAAGCATGTGATTGTGATTGGTGGTGGTGACACAGGTTCTGACTGCGTGGGCACATCCAATCGCCATGGTGCCGCATCGATTTCTCAATTTGAATTGTTGCCTCAACCTCCTGAGCAAGAGAACAAACCCTTGGTTTGGCCATATTGGCCGACTAAGTTGCGCACATCTTCATCTCATGATGAAGGATGTGAGCGTGATTGGTCAGTGGCTACGAAGCGTTTTGAAGGTAAAAACGGCAAAGTGGAAAAACTCATCGGTGTTCGTCTTGAATGGAAAGACGGCAAGATGCAAGAAATCCCTGGTAGCGAATTTGAAATGAAGGCAGATTTGGTATTTTTAGCGATGGGCTTTGTCTCACCAGTTCAGCAAGTATTGGATGCGTTTGGTGTTGAAAAAGATGCCCGTGGCAATGCTAAAGCGAGCACGGAAGGTGATAAAGCGTATTACACCAATGTGCCAAAAATCTTTGCGGCGGGTGACATGCGTCGTGGCCAGTCTTTGGTTGTATGGGCCATTCGTGAAGGTCGTCAGTGTGCCCGCGCTGTGGATGAGTTTTTGATGGGTAGCAGTGTTTTGCCCCGTTAATTTCGCCATATCAATGAGCTATTGATACACTGCCACCATGATTTCAAATAAAACCATGGTGGCAGTCTCTAAATGACGAATCCAACTGAATCAATCGTTTCACTCAAAGGCGTTGATTTTTCTTACGCGCCTGGTGAGAGAACCATTCTTTCTGGCCTCAATATGGAATTCCCGCGCGGCAAAGTCATTGCCGTGATGGGTGGATCGGGTTGCGGTAAAACCACGGTGCTCCGCTTGATTGGCGGTCAAGTCACTGCTCAAAAAGGTGAAGTCTTATTCGAGGGTCAAAATGTTGGCTTGATGAATACTGAAGCATTGATGGCTGCAAGACGTCGCATGGGCATGCTGTTTCAGTTCGGTGCTTTGTTCACGGACATGAGTGTTTTTGAAAACGTCGCTTTCCCTTTAAGAGAGCATACAAAACTCAGCGAAGAAACTTTGCGTGACCTAGTGCTCATGAAATTAAATGCAGTGGGTTTGCGGGGTGCCAGAGATTTGATGCCATCTCAAATATCGGGTGGCATGGCCAGACGTGTGGCTCTGGCCAGGGCGATTGCATTAGATCCCCCTCTCATCATGTACGACGAGCCGTTTGCAGGTCTAGATCCGATTTCATTGGGAATCACTGCGCGTCTCATTAAAAATATGAATCAAGCCTTGGGCGCCACCAGTATTTTGGTCACGCATGACATTCCTGAAACCTTTGAGATTGCAGATTACGTTTATTTCATTGCCAATGGTCGAATTGCCGCTGAAGGCACCCCTGAAGACTTGAGAAGATCGACAGATCCCTTTGTGCAGCAATTTGTCTCCGCCAATCCTGATGGTCCTGTGCCATTCCATTACCCAGGCAAATCTTTGGCAGAAGACTTCGGAGCCTCTGTATGAACATGGTTTTGAATACATTGGCTAACTTAGGAGCATTTGTTCGCGAGAACCTCGCTGGGCTTGGTTTTGCCACGCGCATGTTCCTCACAATCATGAAGCGTTCAGCGTTTTTACTCAAGCGCCCACGATTGGTCACAGACCAAGTTCATTTTGTGGGTAATTATTCTTTTGTGATTATTGCTGTTTCCGGTTTATTTGTTGGTTTTGTTTTGGGCTTGCAGGGTTACTACACCCTGAATCGTTATGGCTCTGAACAGGCTTTAGGTTTATTGGTGGCTTTATCACTTGTGCGTGAGTTAGGCCCAGTGGTGACCGCTTTGTTGTTTGCGGGCCGTGCGGGCACATCTTTGACCGCTGAAATTGGTTTGATGAAAGCCGGCGAGCAATTAAGTGCCATGGAAATGATGGCTGTGGATCCTTTAACTCGAGTGGTGGCGCCACGCTTGTGGGCCGGCATCATTGCCATGCCTATTTTGGCGGCCATTTTTAGCGCGGTCGGCATCATGGGTGGCTATTTGGTCGGTGTGCCTTTGATTGGTGTGGATGACGGCGCCTTTTGGGCCCAGATGCAAGCGGGTGTAGATGTCATGAAAGACATTGGCAACGGCGTGATTAAGAGCATGGTGTTTGGTGTGGCAGTGACCTTCATTGCTCTTTACCAAGGACACGAAGCCAAGCCAACCCCGGAAGGTGTTGCAAGAGCAACCACTCGTACAGTGGTGATTGCCTCCTTAGCGGTTTTGGCCTTGGACTTCCTTTTAACTGCAGTGATGTTCTCAAACTGATAAAGTCTTATAAAACTTGTAAATAATATGAAAAAACAATCATTAGATATCTGGGTTGGATTATTTGTGGCCTTGGGCCTCTTGGCCTTGCTATTTTTGGCTTTGAAGGCTGGCAACATGAGTGCATTTACGTTTGAGCCAACTTATCAAGTGAGCGCCAAGTTTGACAACATTGGCGGCTTAAAGCCTCGTGCACCTGTGAAGAGTGCGGGTGTGGTGGTGGGTCGTGTGGCAGAGATTCGTTTTGACGATCAAAGTTATCAGGCAACGGTCATCATGAATTTAGAAACTCGCTACAAATTCCCTAAAGACAGCTCTGCCAAGATTTTGACTTCTGGTTTGTTGGGTGAGCAGTACATTGGTCTTGAGGCGGGCGGTGATGAGGCGATGATTGCTGGAGGCAGCAAACTTACACAAACCCAATCAGCGATTGTTTTGGAAAATCTAATTGGTCAATTCTTGTACAACAAGGCCTCTGATGGTGCGCCATCGGATAAGAAATAACAAATAACTAAAATAAATAAGCAATCAATAACAAATATAAAAATTACAAAGATAAGAAAGATAACAAGCGATTCATATGTTGAACTTCATCAATCAAACCCTCATCAAAAAGATCATGATGTTCGCTGTTATTTTTATGGCGGGTTGTGCTACGACGCAACAAAATGAGCGCGTGGCCAAGATTGACCCTTTTGAACCCATGAATCGTGCGGTTTTTTCTTTCAATGAAGCAGCCGATGATTATGTGATCAAGCCGATTGCAGAAGCTTATAAATTTGTTTTGCCTGAGTTTGTTAGAACGGGTGTGACTAACTTTTTCAGCAACATCAATGATGTGTTGATCGCAGCCAATAACTTGTTGCAAGGTAAACCTACCGATGCAGCCAGTGATATTGGTCGTTTTCTGATTAACTCCACGATTGGTGTTTTGGGACTATTTGATGTTGCCACCGACATGGGCTTGGACAAAAACAGGGAAGATTTTGGGCAAACTTTAGGCGTTTGGGGTATCTCAGATGGCCCTTATGTGGTTTTGCCATTCTTTGGTGCGAGCAATATTCGAGACACCGTTGGTTTGGTGGTCGACATTGAAACTGATTTCATGATCAACACCAATAAGCTCAATAGTGATGAAAAAATTGCGGTCAATGGTCTAAGAGTTATTAACCGTCGAGCTGATTTATTGGATGCTGGTCAATTATTGGAAGACGCAGCATTTGATAAATACAGCTTTGTCAGGGATGGATATTTGCAACGTCGTCGCAATCAAGTTTATGACGGCAATCCCCCTCCTTTGAAAGAGGAAGATTAAGTCTCTGAAACAAGACCTCTTTATCGATACAATTTAGGTATATTGGTTTAATTCACAGATAAAGCGACCCTCTCATCATGCGTTCTACTTTTAAGAAGTTCTTAGCCGTCTTTTCAATCTTGACGGCATCTTTCGTACAAATAGGTGCTAGCCATGCTCAGGCTCCAAATACGGCACCGAATACACCTGATGGCTTGGTTAAGTATGTGGTCGAAGATGTGATGAACACCATCAAAGCAGATAAAGCCATTCAGAGCGGTGATTTAAGAAAAATCAACGCATTAGTGGATCAAAAGATTCTGCCGTATAGCGATTTTCAGAAAACCACGCGTTTATCAATGGGTCGAAACTGGTCCAAGGCCACTCCTCAGCAGCAAGCTTTGATTACCCAAGAATTCAAAACTTTATTGATTCGTATTTATGGTGGCGCCTTAGCTCAAGTAAAGGATCAAAAAATTCAGTACAAACCATTCCGTGGCGTTGCTGATGACACAGATGTGGTGGTGAGAACATTGGTTGTAGGTAAAGGTGAGCCCATTCAGTTGGACTACCGTTTAGAAAAAACAGCGGCAGGCTGGAAAGTCTATGACATCAATATTTTGGGCGCATGGTTGGTTGAGTCTTATCGCAATCAATTCAATGATCAAATCAGCAAGGGCGGAGTAGAAGGTTTGATTCAGTTTTTGCAACAAAGAAATAACTCTTTAGCCAACGCCAAGTCATAATCATGACGACTCAAGACTTTCAGTTACCTGCTGAAATCAATCACGGCAATGTCGAGGAAGTAATCCAGGCAGGATTGCTGGCCATGAAATCATTCAAGGCTGGTGAAGTGATGGCAATCAATTGTCAAAATCTAACGCAATTTGATTCAAGTGCTCTGAGCGTCATTCTTTCTTTGCAGCGCCAGGCGCAATCTCAGTCCATCAAAATTCAATTAATTGCCATTCCTGAAAAATTAGCCAGCTTGGCCAAGGTCTATGGTTTAGCCGACATTGTGCTGGTATGAGCGCCATTGAATTTAAGCACCTCAGTAAAAACTACGGTTCTTTATTAGCTCTTAATGACATCAATCTGGTGATTGAAGAGGGTGAGTTTTTTGGATTACTCGGGCCCAATGGTGCTGGTAAAACAACCTTGATATCCATTTTGGGTGGATTGTGCCGACCTACAACAGGTTCTGCCACAGTGATGGGGCATGATGTTCAAACAGATTTCCGACAAGCCAGGCGTCTATTAGGAATTGTTCCGCAAGAACTGGTGTTCGATCCATTTTTCAATGTGCGAGAGACCTTGGAATTTCAATCAGGTTATTTCGGTATCAAAAACAACGGTGACTGGATTGATGAAGTCATGCACAACTTGGGTTTGACAGATAAAGCCGAAAAAAATATGCGAGCTTTATCTGGGGGTATGAAGCGCCGAGTCTTGGTGGCCCAAGCCTTGGTGCATCGTCCGCCAGTCATTGTCTTGGATGAGCCAACGGCTGGCGTTGATGTTGAGTTGCGCCAATCATTATGGAAATTCATTAGCCGCTTAAATCAAGAAGGTCATACGATCGTCTTGACCACTCACTATTTAGAAGAGGCTGAGCAATTGTGTAATCGCATTGCTATGATGAAAAAAGGTCAGATAGTGGCATTAGATAGCACTGCCAATTTATTGGCACGTGTTAAGGGGGCCGATACCAAAGACGGTGACTTGGAAGATGTCTTCATGCAAATCATGCAAGAGGAGCATTCATCTTGAAAGAGTCAGCATTGATTAAGAAAGCCCCCCAGCAAAGTTTTGAGACTACCAGTGGTTTTACAGCCCTCTTTCGTAAAGAGGTCAAACGTTTTTGGCGTGTTAGTTTTCAAACCGTAGCGGCACCGGTATTGACCGCGATTTTGTATTTGATGATTTTTGGTCACGTATTGGAAGACCACGTCAAAGTTTATGACTCGATTTCGTATACGGCATTTTTAATTCCCGGTTTAGTGATGATGAGTTTGTTACAAAACTCTTTTGCCAATACTTCTTCATCCTTGATTCAGTCCAAGATCACCGGTAATTTGATTTTTGTTTTGCTGGCACCTTTGTCGCATTTAGAATTTTTCTCAGCCTATGTCTTGGCAGCCATGGTGCGTGGTCTTGTGGTTGGTCTGGGTGTATTTTTAGCCACCTGTTGGTTCACTGAGATTGCATTTACCAGCTGGGTTTGGATTTTGGTATTTGGTTTACTCAGTGCAGGCCTTTTAGGGGCGCTTGGGTTGATTGCCGGTATTTGGGCGGAAAAGTTTGATCAATTGGCCGCCTTTCAGAACTTCTTCATCATGCCAGCCACGATGTTGTCAGGCGTGTTTTACTCGATTCATAGCTTGCCCAACATTTGGCAGACGATTTCCCATTTCAATCCTTTCTTTTACATGATTGATGGCTTTCGTTATGGCTTCTTTGGGGCGTCTGATGTGTCACCCTGGTTTAGTCTCGCTGTTGTCGGAGCTTTCTTCTTATGCGTGACCTTATTGGCATTAAGATTGTTGGCCAGAGGCTATAAACTACGTCATTGATGAGCATTTCAAACTTTTAGAGCGTCCATAAGAACATGTTGCCAACACCAGAACAAGTCAAATCTTACATAGCCAGTGGCATCGTTTGCACTCATTTGGAGGTTGAGGGAGATGGACAACATTTTTTTGCGACCATCGTCAGTGAAGAGTTTGAAGGTTTGCGATTGGTTCAGCGTCATCAAAAAGTTTATGCTGCTTTGGGAGAGCGCATGAAGGCTGAGATTCATGCTTTGTCATTTAAGGCATGGACCCCTGCTGAGTTTTCTGCTCAGCAAGGATAAAAAGGAAACAAGAATTAGTGGATAAATTATCAATACAAGGTGGTGTGCCCCTCAAAGGAGAGATCACCATCACCGGTGCCAAAAATGCAGCCTTGCCTATTTTGTGCGCAGGCTTACTAAGTGCTGAGCCGATCACTTTGCGCAACTTGCCTGATTTGCAAGATGTGCGAACCATTCTAAAAATATTGGCGCAGATGGGTTTGAAGGTTACTTTTCCGAACCCAGAAGATCGCTCTGTGGTGATTTTGGATGGTTCTGATATTCATACGCCAGAGGCTTCTTATGATTTAGTCAAAACCATGCGGGCTTCAATCTTGGTGTTGGGGCCACTCTTGGCTCGATTTGGTCAAGCCAAGGTTTCTTTACCAGGTGGGTGTGCCATTGGTGCGCGCCCAGTGGATCAGCACATCAAAGGCCTCAAAGCCATGGGTGCAGACATTCACATCCAGCATGGTTACATTGAAGCCAAATTTGGAAAAAATCCAAAAGCCTTGGTGGGCGCCAAAATTTTGACCGACATGATTACCGTGACGGGTACAGAAAACTTGATGATGGCTGCTGTATTGGCTGAGGGTGAAACGGTTTTAGAAAACGCTGCGCGTGAACCTGAGGTCACCGATTTGGCTGAGCTCTTAATTAAGATGGGTGCCAAGATCAGTGGTGTGGGTACCGATCGCTTGGTGATTCAAGGAGTTAAGTCTTTGCATGGGGCTGAGCACAGCATCATTCCTGATCGCATTGAAACTGGCACCTTCATGTGCGCAGCAGGTGCCATGGGTGAGATTGGCGCAGATTTGATGATTAAAAATGCGCGCCCAGATACTTTGGACGCCGTGATTGATAAATTGCGTGAAGCTGGCTTGCAAATTGAATTGGGCAATGATTGGATTCATGTGAAGATGAACAAGAGGCCTAAAGCCGTGAGTTTTAGAACTTCAGAGTACCCTGCTTTTCCGACCGACATGCAAGCTCAGTTCATGGCCATGAATGCAGTTGCAACCGGAACTTCACGCGTGACTGAGACCATTTTTGAAAACCGTTTCATGCACGTGCAAGAGCTCAATCGTTTGGGTGCTCAAATTGTGATTGAAGGCAACACTGCCATTACCGAAGGGGTGGATGGTTTATCGGGTGCCATTGTGATGGCCACCGATTTAAGGGCTTCAGCCAGTTTGGTGATAGCAGGTCTGGCTGCGCAAGGGGAAACAATTGTCGATCGAATCTACCATTTAGATCGTGGTTACGACCGCATGGAGCGTAAATTAGCAGAAGTAGGCGCAAACATCGTTCGCGTGAAATAATAGAGCCATGTCTAACATGATTACCTTAGCCTTATCCAAAGGCCGCATTTTTGATGAAACCTTGCCCATGTTGGCCAAGGCGGGCATCACTGTGTCAGAAGATCCAGAGTCTTCTCGTAAATTAATTTTGCCGACCTCAAGCCCAAACCTTAGAGTCATCATTGTGCGCGCTTCAGATGTGCCGACCTATGTTCAGTACGGTGCCGCTGATATCGGTGTGGCTGGTTACGATGTCTTGGCCGAGCACGGCATGGATGGTTTGTATGCTCCGATTGATTTAGGCATTGCTAAATGTCGCATGTCAGTGGCTGTGAGAGAAGGTTTTGATTACGCCAGTGCAGTCCGTCAAGGAGCGCGTCTGCGTGTTGTGACCAAATACGTGACGCAAGCACGCGAGCACTTTGCCAATAAAGGTGTGCACGTTGATTTGATTAAATTGTATGGTTCGATGGAGTTGGGCCCATTGGTTGGCCTAGCAGATGCCATCGTTGATTTGGTTTCAACAGGCAATACCTTAAAAGCCAATCAACTCAAAGAAGTGGAAGTCATTGGCCAAATCAGTTCGCGTTTGGTGGTGAACCAGGCGGCTTTCAAGCGTCGTCGTGCAGAGTTACAACCTTTACTCGATGCGTTTGCAAAAGTTTGATTGAAGAGCTGAAGTAACCATGTCAAATTCTGAAAACATTGTGCGCCAGCTGAATAGTCAAGATGCAAATTTTGCGAAAGACTTAAAGCAGCTGTTGGCGTTTGATGCTGCCGATGATGCAGCGATTGATACGGCTGCAGCAAAAATTTTGGCAGATGTTCGCACCAGAGGCGATGCTGCCGTTTTGGAATATACGCAAAAGTTTGATCGACTCAGTCCTGTACAAGCAAGCTCAATCAAAGCTTTAGAAATTTCAAAGGCAGATTTACAGGCGGCACTTGAATCTTTACCCAAAGAACAAAAACTCGCTTTAGAAGCTGCGGCGGCCAGAGTTAAAAGTTATCACGAGCGTCAAAAGAAAGAATCTGGTTGCCATAGTTGGGATTATGCGGATGAGGATGGCACGCGTTTAGGTCAAAAGGTCACACCTTTAGATCGTGCGGGTTTATATGTCCCGGGTGGTAAAGCTGCTTATCCATCCTCAGTATTGATGAATGCCATTCCTGCCAAAGTGGCTGGTGTGAGTGAAGTCATCATGGTGGTTCCAACTCCTGATGGAGTACGTAATCCATTGGTTTTGGCAGCGGCTGCGGTGGCAGGTGTGGATCGTGCTTTCACGATTGGCGGCGCTCAAGCCGTGGGTGCTTTGGCTTACGGTACAGAAACAATTCCTGCGGTCGATAAGATTGTTGGACCTGGCAATGCATATGTAGCAGCAGCAAAACGTCGGGTCTTTGGTACGGTGGGCATTGACATGATTGCTGGCCCCTCAGAGATTTTGGTTTTATGTGATGGCAATACCAATCCTGATTGGGTCGCCATGGATTTGTTCTCCCAAGCGGAACATGATGAACTCGCACAGTCTATTTTGTTGTGCCCCAATCAATCCTTCATTGATCAGGTACAAGCCAGTGTTTTGAAGTTCTTACCAGAAATGCCACGCCAAGCAGTGATCAAAAAATCATTGCAAGACCGTGGTGCAATGATTTTGGTAAAGAACATGGAAGAGGCTTGTGAGATTGCCAATTCGATTGCGGCAGAGCATTTGGAAATTTGTGCTGAAAACCCACGTCATTGGGCAGAACTCATTCGTCATGCGGGCGC
>CAYVBV010000066.1:0-10141 GCA_964449745.1 uncultured Polynucleobacter sp.
GCTTTCTATAAAACGTTTTACCGTTCTTATGGTAGTTAACAGCCGCTGGCCGCTGCCCGCATGTACATAAAGGTCTCATATTTTATTTATCGTCCCTTTTTCGCCCCTTTTCTGCGGTGTATTATAGCCCTTTTTGTCTGAGATATAATAAATACATGTAATAAAGTCCAACTTAGGAGAACGAAAATGGCATTAGTATCACCAGGTGTAGAAGTAAATGTAATTGACGAGAGTTTTTATACTCCGGCGGCTGCAGGTACTGTACCAATGATTTTTGTCGCCTCGGCTAGCAATAAAACCGCAAGTAGCGGTGTAGGCACTGCCGTAGGGACATTAGACGCAAATGCTGGCAGACCATATCTGATTGCCAGCCAAAGAGAACTAGGCGAAACATTTGGCGACCCACTGTTCTATTCCGATAACAACGGTAATATGATACACGGTGGTGAACTAAACGAATACGGCCTACAAACTGCATACTCACTACTAGGTGTAACAAACCGTGTATATGTATGTAGAGCAGATTTAGATCTAAGCAAATTACAAGCAAGTGCAACTGCTCCTGGCGGCGAACCAAGCGATGGCGCATACTGGTTTGACACACAAGTTAGTGCATTTGGTTTGCTTGAGTGGAACGGCGCAGCATTAACAGACGGCGGACAAGCATTTTCAAGTGTTGAGCCAGTTGTTATTACAGAACTAAGCCAAGTAACTGGTACAGCAGAAGCACCAGGCGCACCTAAAGAATCAGTTGGTGCAGTTGGTGATTATGCAGTTGTTGCTATTTCAACCCTAAACACACTATGGTACAAAAATACCGCAGGAACATGGGTGGGTGTTGGCTCAGCTGATTGGAAAGAAAGCTGGCCTGTAGTAAGAGGTACTGAAGCTAATCCAGCATTAACTACAGGAAATTCAATCAGTCTTGATGGTGCTCCTGTAACACTAAGCGGAACAACAGTAGCTGATCTTGCAAACTCAATTAACGGTGCAGGCGTTGCTGGTGTAACAGCAGCAGCAGTTGACGGTGCTATTGAGATTTACTCATCAAACGACACACTAACAATTGCTAACGGAACTGGAACAATCCTTACAGCAACAGGCCTAACAGCAGGTGAATTTGCTACACCAGCCGTTGCTATCGGTCCACATACACAAATTCCAGAGTTTAAGTTAACAGACACAACACCACGTCCTACTGGAGCTGTATGGTTAAAAACCACAGTACCAAACGGCGGTGCAAACTTCCGTGTTAAGATTTACAATGGCGATACACAACTGTGGCAAACAGTAACTACTCCAGTTTATCAAACAAACGCAGAAGCTATCTTTAATTTAGATAAGAGCGGCGGCGGAGCAAATCTAGCAGTTGGCGATCTATATGTAAAAGCCAACGTAGAAGAAGACACTGATAAACTAGGAACATGGAAGATCTTCCGTAGATCAAACAACGGAGCAACAACAATTGTTTCTCCAAAGGTTACAAACCAATTAACAGCAGCTAGCGACGTTGACTTTGTAATGGCAGAAACCAAAACAAACAGTGCAACTTTTGCTCCAGCTAAAACAGTAACATTTACAGCTTCAGGTGCATCAAGTGACGCAGACAATCTAGCTGGTGCAATCAACGCAGCAGGATTTACAAACGTTGTTGCTAGCGTCGACGGCCAAAACCGTGTTGTAATTAGCCACAAACTTGGTGGTGAAATTAACATTGTAGACACTAACGGTACACTAGGCGAACTAGGTTTTGCTCCTTATGTTGCTGGTAATTCCAGCACAACTGCTAACCTATACAGAACATCCGGAACAACAGCAGGTATTGGTGCTGATAACTGGACTGCATCAAACTGGAAGGTTCTTACTTACACAGCAACACCAGACGAGCCGCTAGAACTAACAGCAGACGGTGAACTATGGTACAATTCGATTGTTGATGAAGTTGATATTATGATTCACAACGGATCTGATTGGGTTGGTTATCAAAACTTCAATTCAGCATACGTTAACACCAATCCTACAGGCCCAATTATATCTGCAACTGAGCCTACTGAGCAATCAGACGGAAGCTCACTTGTAGACGGTGATCTATGGATTGATACAGCTGACATTGAAAACTATCCAACCATTTATCGTTACAATGGTGCATTGCTAGAGTGGATACTAGTTGACAAAACAGACCAAACAACAGAGTTTGGTATCCTATTTGCAGATGCACGTTGGAGTGATGCAGGTTCAGATTCAGCAGCAGCTGATATTGTAGATCTACTAACAAGTAACTTTAAAGACCCAGATGCTCCAGATCCAGCACTATATCCAAAAGGTATGCTGCTATGGAATCTACGCAGAAGCGGATTCAACGTCAAGCGTTTTGTACGCAACTATATCGATGTTGCAGGCGACAACGGACGCTTCCCAGTTACATCAGTAGGTGGCGAGGATGTATACGATGCTATAGCTGGTTCAGATCAGTCAATGGCAGACTATTATCCACACCGCTGGGTCACTGCATCAGGCAACAACGAAGACGGTTCTGGTACATTCGGGCGCCACGCACAACGTAAAGTAGTTGTACAAGCACTACAGGCACTGGTAAACAGCAACCAAGAAATTCGTGACGAAGAAACACGTCAGTTTAACTTGATTGCAGCACCAGGTTATCCAGAGCTAATTGGCGAAATGGTTACACTAAACTATGATCGCAGACTAACTGCTTTTGTTGTTGGCGATTCACCAGCAAGACTAACACCCGATTCTACATCATTAAATGAATGGGCATCAAACGTTCGTCTAGCAGTTGAAGACAACGACGATGGCGCAGTTAGCTTCGACGAATATTTAGGTATGTACTACCCATGGGGCTTCACAAGCGACAACGCAGGCAATAATGTTGTTGTTCCGCCAAGCCATATGGCACTACGCACACTTATACTAAACGATCAAGTTGCATTCCCCTGGTTTGCACCTGCAGGTACAAGACGCGGCGGCGTAACTAATGCAACTAGTTCCGGTTACATTACTAGTGAAGGTGAATTCCGTAGTATTGCACTAAACACCGGTCAGCGCGACACGCTATACAGTAATAACATTAACCCAATTACACGTATTGCTGGCGCAGGATTGGTAGTATTTGGTCAGAAAACTCGTGCAAGAAATGCTTCTGCACTAGACCGCATCAACGTAGCACGTCTAGTTGTTTACATGCGCGGTCAGTTAGAGAAGTTGGCAAGACCATATCTATTCGAACCAAACGATAAGATCACACGTGATCAAATCAAATCGGCAGCTGATGCTTTCTGTTTAGAGCTAGTTAGCTTGAGAGGACTATACGACTTCTTGGTAGTTTGCGATGAATCAAACAACACACCAAGCAGAATAGACCGCAACGAGCTACACCTAGACATTGCTATCGAACCAGTTAAGGCAGTTGAATTTATCTACATTCCACTGCGCATTAAGAACACCGGCGAAATTGCTGCATTAGGTTAAAAAAATAGGCCCCTCAGAAATGGGGGGCCGAATAGATAAATACATACAACGTATTAGGAGAATAGAATGCCAATCACAACACTACAGAACATATCGATTCCTACAGAAGGAGCCGGTTCTAACAGTTCGCTACTGATGCCAAAGCTACAGTATCGTTTCCGTGTACTACTAGACGGATTTGGTACAACTGGCGGCCCAGATGGCGTTAGAGAAGTTTCAAGACAAGTTGTTGACGTAACCCGTCCAAACTTGAGCTTCGAACAAATCACCATTGATGCATACAACAGTAGATCTTATCTAGCTGGTAAGCACACATGGGAACCAATTACATTAACACTACGTGAAGATGCTAACAACAACGTACAAAAAATCGTTGGTCAGCAACTACAAAGACAGTTTGACTTTTATGAGCAGTCAAGTGCTGTTGCAGGCGGTACCTACAAGTTCCAAACTAGAATTGAAATTCTAGATGGTGGTAACGGTGGTAACGGTGCAAACGTACTAGACAGATTCCACCTAGTGGGCTGCTATATTGAATCAGCAAACTACAATACACTAGCTTATGCTACTAACGATCCTGTAACAGTGTCGCTAACTATTCGTTACGACAATGCCCTACAGTTTGGTGTAGAAGGTGCTGATTACTACGGTATCGGTGAATTTACTGGAAGATCGATCAACTCAACTCCAGGCGGTACTCAGGTAACAGGCGGTACTAACATAGGCCCAATCTAAGAGTAACATTTTAAACTGTCATTCTATTCAAGCAGGGATCTTCATCGGTCCCTGCTTTTTTATTATCTGAGCAGTTAATAGTATGAGATAAATATTATTATGACAGATGCATTTGATCCATACATAACCAATCGTGACAGTGAATTGCATTTACGCGATGCAAGACACGCACACCAGCTGGCTACGCAACACAACTTTGCGCTTGCTCCAAAGGTAGGTTTCCTTTATCACGTTGTTTTTGAATTTGCTATCCCTGTGGGAACACAAGCTACAGCAATGCCAAATACGCAGCAGTTTCAGCGTGAGTTATCAGTTCTTGTAAAAGGTATATCTTTACCTAAGATGAGGGCAGACGTACAAACGAAGCGTCAGTATAATAGAAAAAAGAATGTACAGACAGGCGTTAACTACGACGAAGTATCGATAACTTTTCACGACGACAACACAGGTATAACTAGGGCATTAATAGAAGAATACTATCGTTGGTATTTCCGAGACGGAAACAAACAAACAAACGGAGTACCTAACGATTTTAATTCTAGAGATAAGTTTAGTACTGCTGTTCCCCGTTACGGTATGGATAATGATTTATCTGTTCCGTTCTTTAAAAATATTAGAATCTATCAATTATCGAGACAAAAGTGGGTATCGTATACTTTAGTTAATCCTTTGTTTACTTCTTGGCAGCACGATGATTTGGCTTACGGAGACGGAGCAATTTTAGAAAACAAAGTAAGTGTAGCATATGAAGCAGTCATGTATGACTTCGGAGACATTAATCCAAACGCTGATCCAGCAGGCTTTACTAGCCAAGAAACACGATATGATCAAGTGCCTAGTCCTTTGACCACAGGTGATGCCGCCGGCAGCATAGACACTAGAAGAGGGCCCGAACTAGTGCCGTCATTTGGTGGAACTAATGGTGCTGGAAGAGGAATAAATGTATTCCAAGGAGCTGGACAAGGCGATGGTGCTGCTAGAGGGCTCGGACTATTTCCTGGTGCAAGCAACTACAGTTCAAACGCAGGAAATCCTTCAGGTGTATTAACTAGAGTAGTTAATCAAACTAGAAATCCAGAAGTTGGCGGATTACAGCAAGTATTGTTTCCAACTACAAATACTGCGGGCGGAGCAACCGATCCTATATCTAGGCTAACAAATACAAATCTAGTTAGAAATTTAGACAGCGGATCGATAGAGCGTATTTTATTAGGCGATAAAAATGCACTAAATGCAGTAATTAATAAAACACTGTCGTCTGGTGCATACGGCAAAATATGGAATAGTTCGAACTTCGGAACATTCAAAAAGTTGAATCAAAGACAACAAGCTGCCATTGCTACTGACGTTATCGGACGTATAGCCGGCGGAGATAAGAAACTCACTCAGATAGCAAGTTCAGTGATAAATGTTGTTACCCAAAGAGCTGCTAATAATAGAGGAAGAAGATAATGTCACTAGCAACCTCATCAATCAATAACAAAACTGCCGAAGGGTCAACTGATTCTCGCAAATATTTAAATAGATATTTAAATCAACCTATCAATTATATACCTAGTGAAGTAGATGCTGTAATAGGTTATTTTTTAAAAAGAGGGTTTGATGAAATTGCTGCTGTAAACACAGCTTCGGTTCTTCTACAACAAGCATACGTTGACAACATTCCAGTTTTTCAATTAATTGACACACTAAGAGGTGTAACTGACGTTCAACTAAGTAATATTGTTGCACAAATCTTAAATATATCAAGATCAAATTGCAGTACAATAGGATATAGAGTTTCTAACGAAGACCTACTCTTTGACCAAAGAAACGTTATAATTTAAGAGATGGCACATTTTGCACAAGGCAAATTCAGTCTAAAAAATCCAGAAAAGTACATGGGCAACAGAACCCCTACGTATAGAAGTGGGTGGGAATTTACTTTCATGAAGTTCTGTGATGAACATCCTGCTATTAAAAATTGGGCTAGCGAAGCAGTTCGCATTCCTTATCGCAATCCACTAACAGGTAAACAAACAATATATGTCCCTGACTTCTTTATAGTTTATGCAGATAAAAACGGTAAACAAAGAGTGGAAGTAATTGAAGTCAAACCTGAAAATCAAACAATAAAAGAAAAACTAGGACGCAGTAGACATAACCAAGCAAGCTGGGTTGTGAATCAAGCCAAATGGGAAGCAGCAAGGGCTTGGTGCAAACAACAAGGAATATATTTTAGAATTGTAACAGAATCCGATATTTTCCATCAAGGTCGTAGAAGATAAATAATAGTAGCATATAATGGATTCTAACTATGACTAAAAAATTAGAAGATTTGTTAAACTTACCGGACAGCAAGGAAATCATCGATGCTGCTGTGGAACAAGAAAACGAACAAAAGAAGTACGAAGTCGAAGAACAGCGAAAGACATTTCGTGACATAGCAGAATTTGACAAAATTAGTGCTGCACTTCCGCATGTAAAAGGGTTAGGCGAATTAGCAGATAACGAGCTAAATGAAGTTGCAGACAAAGCTATGAAAGCGTATGAAGATTTAATGGACCTTGGTATGAATGTTGAAGCAAGATATTCGGGCAGGGTTTTTGAAGTTGCAGGCGGCATGCTTAAAACTAGCTTAGATGCCAAGGTTGCTAAACTAGATAAAAAATTAAAAATGGTTGAGTTACAACTTAAAAAAGAAAAGTTAGACAAAGAAGACTCCAATGATTCGGGCATGATAAATGGCGAAGGATATGTTGTAACAGATCGCAATAGCCTCTTAGAACGTCTCAAAGGGCTAGACAAAGATAAATAACATATAAGAATATAGGATCATTGCGCAATGAGATCATTTAAAGATATACTAGCAGAATCAAAAAAGGTCTATCCTTTTAAAATAGGTGTAGCAGGAGAACTCCCTGAGGGGTTTACTGATCATCTAGAAACATCATTACAGAAATTTAATGTTTCTAAAATGACATCAGGCAAGAAAACACCAATACAGGAACGTCCTTTAGATTTCCCGCAACTACAGAATACAGAAGTAACGTATTTTGAAGTTGAATTAACATACCCAACAACAGTTCAAGTGTTGCAAGAATACGTAGGTAAGTGCTGCAACATTCCACAGAGTCATATCATTGTTCGCAATCCAAATGAGCCACAAGAGCTATATCAAAACGCAAAAGAATCTGAAGTTTATGAACCAATGTTGACCAAAGAAGACATGGGCGGCGAAAGTGCCCAAAAGTCAGTTGGCGAAAACCGTGTTATGGACCTACTCAAAGAGTTAGAAAAAGCACGTAAAGAGCGCACTGACGCTACCCAGGAGAAATAAAATGCAAATGAAGAAATTACTAGAAACTCTAGATGAATGTGGAATGGGCGGAGCAATGCCTCCAATGCAACAAGGTACGCCAGTAAGCATGAATGTGTCAATAAACGCAAGTGGCATGGATCATGTAGCTGATCTAATTGCACTAATGAAAAATGCAGGACTAGATGCAAAGCCAATGTCAGCAGATATGATGCCCATGCGCATGGATATGGAAAGACTACGCGGCATTGTAGACGAACCAATGATTCCAGGTGAAGGTGCAGACAATCGTCCTAACGAAGAATACATGGACACTGAAGAGCTAATGGCTGGCGGTGACGATCTACATCACGAAAAGCATCCATCAGATATTCGCGTTAAAGATCCATCAGCTTCTAGCGATATTGAAGAATGGGACAACGAGCCAGACGAAAAATATAGCGACCACAACACGATGCTAAAGGATCTTAGCGGTGGATTAAATCGTGAAAAGAAAATGTACAAAAAAGCACAAGACGGCGACAACGCTATGGCAGCAGAATCTATCAAAGCTAAACTGCTACAAGCACTTGCTGAAAAGAAAGCCAAGCCTGACTTCCTAGACATGGACAAAGACGGCAACAAAAAAGAGCCAATGAAAAAGGCTATTGCTGATAAGAAAAAGAAATAACCTACGATGGGGTTATACCAAATAGGGCCTACGGGCCCTATTTTTTTGGTTAAATAATAGCATGGGAAAATCATTAGACGGCGTTTTAACTAAAAAAGCCAATACCAAAGAAACATACACTGAAAGTCAAATTCAGGATCTTGCACTCTGCATGGATCCTGAAGAGGGTTATCTTTATTTCGCACGTAAGTTTGCTTTTATTCAGCACCCTGTACGAGGTAAGTTATTGTTTGATCCTTACGAGTATCAGCTACGTTTGCTACACAGTTATCACACCTATCGTTTCAACATTAACATGATGCCTAGACAGACAGGCAAGACAACCTGTGCTGCTATCTATCTCGCTTGGTACGCTATGTTCCATCCGGATCAAACTATTCTTATTGCTGCACACAAATACACAGGTGCGCAAGAAATTATGCAGCGCATACGCTATGTGTACGAAACATGTCCAGATCATATTAGAGCAGGCGTTACAAACTACAACAAAGGTAGTATAGAATTTGAAAACGGATCTCGTATAGTATCAATGACAACCACAGGCAATACAGGACGCGGTATGTCTATCTCTTTATTATACTGTGACGAGTTTGCGTTTGTGGCACCGAATATCGCAGAAGAATTTTGGACTTCAATTTCTCCTACACTAGCAACGGGTGGTCGTGCTATTATTACAAGCACACCAAACTCAGACGAAGATACATTTGCTACTATTTGGAAACAAGCAGAACAAAAGTTTGACGAATACGGAAACGAAAGTGATGTAGGTATTAACGGATTCCATGCTTTCCGTGCAAGTTGGGACGAACATCCTGACAGAGACGAAGAATGGAAATCTGCAGAAATTGGACGTATCGGTGAAGAAAAGTTCCGTCGTGAATACGGATGTGAATTCTTAGTATTTGACGAAACTCTAATAAATTCAATTAAACTTGCTGCTATGGAAGGTTCTAGCCCTATCATTAATATGGGCCAAACTCGCTGGTATAAAAAACCCACTAGCCAATATACCTATGCCGTAGCACTAGACCCTTCAATGGGCACAGGCGGCAACAACGCTGCTATACAAGTTTTCGAATTACCAAGCTACGAACAAGTAGCAGAGTGGCAACACAACACTACAGGAATACCTGGGCAGATAAGAGTAATGGCAGACATCTGTAAATATATTGCAGAAGAAACCAAAAGCCCAAGTAGCATTTATTGGAGCGTAGAAAACAATGGCTTGGGAGAAGCTGCACTTATCGTTATCAATGACTTTGGGGAAGAAAACATCCCTGGTATGTTTGTTAGCGAGCCCATACGAAAAGGACACGTTAGAAAGTTCCGCAAAGGTTTTAACACTACCCATTCGTCCAAAGTTACGGCTTGTTCAAGACTAAAAACAATGATCGAAAACGATAAAATGATCATACATTCTAAACCTTTTATTTCAGAACTAAAAGGTTATATTGCAACAGGAAGTAGTTTTCAAGCAAAAATGGGCATGACAGACGATTTAATAAGTGCAGCACTACTTGCTATTAGAATGATGAGTGTTCTTAAAGATTGGGATCCTAGGGTTTACAGTACGTTTAATCAAGCCGATAGCGACGAGGATTACATAGCACCCATGCCAATTTTCGTAAGTAGCAACTATTGACATAAATACAATATGATGAATTTAGATAATATTGCTAAAGATCTTTTTAATAAAATTAGAGGACGCTTCCCTAGTGTTACGGTCGGCGACGCCGAAGGCAATGTAACGAATAGCCCAAATGAAGCACGATTCTTTGATTTTGAATATAGCGACAATGATAAAAAGTTAGGCAAAGTAAGCATTAATATTGCTGAAGATCCTGACAATCCTGAGCGTCAAAAACTAACAGTGATTTATTCGAGAGATTTTATAGCAAACGAAGATCAAGCAACGCAAACAAATTGGTACAATTTTTTAAAAGAACTAC
>CAYVBV010000067.1:0-8539 GCA_964449745.1 uncultured Polynucleobacter sp.
AATTTGAGACTCTACGTGGGGCTAAGATTGCACGAGCAGCAATGAATAAAAAATCTGATAGTGTTTATGAAGTTGTCTCTGCTCATGAATTTGAAACCAAAGTAGTTAAGATGGTTGAAAAGACAAACCTCTTGTCTGGTAAAAAGTTCATGGAGCGTTCAGATACTCCTTATTACTGCTCTCCTTCTTCTGAAACTTACTGGAGCGCGTAATGATAGAATATAATGGTAAGAAATATAATAATCGTCATGGCGGGCCCTTTGATCGGGGCACTGCCGATTCATGGTATTCACGCGGCGAAAACCCTCACTATTTTGTTGGGGGAACATATATGAGCACCAAGGTTGAAAAGGCTGATATGACAGAACAAGATCTTGCCGATTATATGGCAGGGTACGAATATAATGAAAAATTTGGAAGTAAAAAGGAATATTAATGTATATAGATAATGAAAAAGTAATTTTAACTGATTGTGATGGAGTACTCCTTGATTGGATGTACCACTTCCATCGATGGATGGATAAAAAGGGATTTAAGCTAGTTAATCCAACTAGTTATAAAGTGCATGAACAATATAACATGCAACCATTAGAGGCGAAATATATTATTCGCCACTTCAATGAAAGCGCTGAAATCGCTTTCCTCAGTCCATTGCGAGACGCAGTAAAATACGTACGAAAACTCCATGAAGAACATGGATTTGTATTTCACTGCATTACGTCAATGACTGATAACGCAGCTGCTCAGCATCTTCGTAAAGTTAACTTAGAAACAGTCTTTGGAAAGAACGTTTTTGAAGAATTGGTTATCCTAGGTTGTGGTGCAGATAAAGATGAAGCTCTACTTCCATATAAAGATACAGAATGCTTTTGGATCGAAGATAAAGTAGAGAATGCTGTTGTTGGAATGCAATACAACCTTAAGAGTGTCTTGGTATCTCACGAACATAATCAATCGTATAAAGGAAACATTCCTGTTGTAAAAAACTGGAAAGAAATTTACGATATTATTACTGGCGCTGAACCTTGGATGGTTAACCTTTATAAATAGAATAATAAATAGTTTATGAGGTGTCTATGCCAGCTGTTGCAAGACTAAACGATCCAACTACTACAGGCCACGGATGTGATGTCACGACTACAGTAGTGGGACCAACAGGAGCTTCTGCAAAAGTATACGCTAACGGTAAGCCAGTAGAATGCAAGGGTAATCCTACTGCAGCTCATACGATACCTGGTGGCAATGGATGTGTACCACATAGCGCTGTTATTAATGTCGGATCATCAACAGTGTTTGTGGCTGGAATCCAATTAGCTAGAGTTGGTGATTCAACAGATGGTGGAGAAATTACTAATGGTTCAAGCAATGTATTTGCAGGTCCGGTGGATAAATAAAAATGACAGATATATTTGATTTTGGATTTACGGCAGTTGATGAGGTTGAATTAGAAGCAGTACAGCAGGCGGCTGCTGCTGTTGCGCATCAATCTGAAAATGCCGGTGCGTTACAAGCAAAGGTTGATGATTTATATAATGCTATTACTCCTTTGCTAAATAACTTAAAAAAGAATCCAGAAAAGGAATATATTCTTTGGCCTAATCGTTTAGAAAAAGTAGAACAATTTGAATCTTACCTACAAGAAATATATAAGAGATAAGTTATGAGTTCAGTTTGGCATGGAGGAAAAGGATCTTCACCTAGACCCATTGAAGATCGTAAGAAGTTTGAAGATAATTGGGATGCAATCTTTGCTAAACCTTGTAAAGAATGTGGATTAAAAAAACAACATAAAATGGATTGCTCTATTGGCCGATCAAAAGAAAAATAATAGGAGGCAAAATGGAATACAAGCATCACGCTCTAATTGCTAGATTGGTATATAAAGATCTAGATAAAGAAGTAAAAAAAGAATTCAAAGCTTTAGGTTATACAACAGTTAAGTTTTTTGATATTGAAGGAGCGCAGGCTTATATTCTTGCCAACAAAGATCGAATTACTGTAGCATTCCGCGGTACTGAACCAAAAGAAAAAAGTGATATATTTGCAGACTTAGAAGCAACGCATACTAATGGATTCCATACCGGATTCTTAGAAGAATATGAAAAGCTTCAATTGAGTGTTCATGAAGAAGTTGCAAAGTTACAAGGACGTAAACAAAGACCGGTGTATGTAACTGGTCATAGTTTAGGCGCTGCGATCGCCAGCATATTCTGTTTTCATTATCCGGAGGCGGTAGCGTTATATACGTATGGATGTCCAAGAAACGCAAGTTGGAAAAAAGCAAAAGAGCTCAAAGTCCCGCATTATCGGGTGGTTAATAATAATGATATTGTCCCTAAAGTACCCCCTGCTTTTTTTAATTTTGCTCATCACGGGCAACTTAGATATATCAACTATTATGGAAACATTCGAGAACTTACTACCTGGCAAAGAATAAAAGACTCTTGGCGTGGTCGTCGTCGTGCTTGGCAAAAGGGACAAGTCTTTGATGGAGTATATGATCACCTAATGGATGCATATTGCGAGTGCTTAGAAGATAACGAATGAGTTTTGATCGTATCTACTTTGAAGCAATGAAAATAAAACTTAGAGTAGCGTTAATGCGATATGACATACCTTGGAGAAAGTAACAATGATAGACAAGATGTTTTCGGATACACTGTGGATTTACACAGCGATAGCTGGCTCGATATTTGGAGCGCTCTTTATTGCTTATATGCGCGATACCCGTATTGCCTTATGGGTATATGGTAAATGGGATGGACTCATTGATTATTGTCGCGATCGTTGGGGTTGGACTTGGTTAAATCAAGATCTTGGAGCTTGGCGAAAAGTTAATCCTAATTTAGCAGCTAAGGTTGATGAATTAGAAGCACGAATCGTAGAGCTTGAAGCCGTTGCTCATCCGCCAGTTGCACCTGGTGGAGCAACAGAAATTTTAGAAGAAATTTCTAAGTTAAAAAATACAATGGAGAAGAAAAATGCTAAGCCTTCTAAAAAGAAAGCTATCTGAACGATCATCGATTGATGGTTTAGTCTTTATTGTTGCTGGTGTAGCTTTTATGGTACTTAAACCAATTGGCACTCTAATTGCACTAGCCTCGATATGTTATGGGTTATATACGATTTACAGAAAGGATTGATATGTTAACAACAGAAAAATTTGCTGAACTATTTCCAAACTGCAAGGATCCAGATGGCTGGGTTCACGCATTGAATGATGTTCTACCTGAGTATGATATTGATACACCAAAACGTATTGCTGCATTTATTGCGCAATGCGGTCATGAATCTGGTGGATGGAGAGTATTCTCTGAAAACTTAAACTATTCTTCGGCAGCGTTGAATTCTGTATTTCCAAAATACTTTGAACGTGCTGGTCGTGACGCTGAAGAATATCACCGACAACCAGAAAGAATTGCAAATGTAGTCTATAGTGGCCGCATGGGCAATGGAGATGAAGAAAGCGGAGATGGTTGGCGCTTTAGAGGTCGTGGTCCTATTCAATTAACCGGTCATGATAACTATGCTGCTTTCTCAAAGGACATGGATGTAGATGCAGTCAGTGATCCAGACATTGTTGCTGAAGATAAAGAAGTTGCATTGAAGAGCGCAATTTGGTTTTGGAATAAGAATAAGCTAAATGATTATGCCGATCAAGAAGATCTTAAAGGTATGACTAAGCGAATCAATGGTGGTTATAATGGTTTAGAAGATCGTATCCATCATTATGAAAAAGCTTTGGAAGCGTTAGAATCTTAAATCTTATATATAGACACGACTAGGGTAACGCATCTGTTACCCTTAGTTACAACACCCCACACTTAAATTTTATGAGCCTCAAAAGGGCAAGGATGAAGTAATGTCTGACACAATCAGAAATAGAGTAGTACCAGTAGTACAGAGTTTAGCAACTGGAATTTTTATAGTATGCCTTCCAGCTATTATTATAATGTTAGCATAGTTAAAATCAAAAGGGAGCTCAATGGCTCCCTTTTTTTATTTATTAGATAATGGATTATCTAAAGCTTTTTGTAATTGATCTTCTAAGTCAATTTTAAGTTGTCTTGAATCTGCTTCAATTCTTTTTTCTGTCTCACGCATCGTATCACGAACATCCTTTTCTGTTTCACGATTCAATTGTTCAATTTCTCTTAATGATTTATCAATATCAGTTTGGATTTGTCTAATACGTCGATCTGTATCTTCGGTTAGCTTTTCAATATTTTGAATATCACCCTTCAGATCATTCTTAATGTCACGAGTATAATCAGCTGCTTGAATTACTGAATCCTCAATACCTTTCATCTTTTCGTCGACAATAGAAATACGTTCATTAATGCCCGAAAGATCTGGAGCAACATAATTCTGAATTTGCTCCTTCATATCCATATAGTCTTTATAAAACTCAAAGGCACCCCAAAGTCCACCGGCGGCGGTTGAAAGTGCAGTAATCACAATCATCATTTTACCGCCGGTGAATTTAATTCCACCGACTTCTATTGATGTGCCTTCTTGTGAATTTTCTTCGGCCATTACTTATCCTTGTCCTTACCTCTATTTGCAATAGCATCAGCACCAAAGAAGGCTGAAACCAAAACAGCAATAGACGCGAAATATGTTGGAGCGATATCAGCGATCAAAGTTGCAGCTTTGTCTAAACCAAATGCTGAAGTTAAGAAAATACCAATTGGGTATAATAAGAGTCCGAACAATGAGAACCATGCCATCTTACGAATAGCATCACGTTGTGCATCTCTATCTTCTAACTCTTTACGCTTATACTCTAAATCCATTGCCGCTTCTTCTGCAGAAATGTGACCATCTCCGTTTGTATCCATTCTTGCCGCGACATCGTCATCAACTGTTATTGTTTTTGCCATGATTATATTCCTCTTACTTAATATATTGTTCGTTAATCATTTGCTGGTGCTTAAGGTCACTAGCTCCAGACAAACCTCTTAATAATCTAGCATTATCAACATTTTTCTGCTCCGTGTAGATATCTTTAGAAGCATAGAAACTCGCGTCAGTCATCACACTCATATATGATTCAAAGCCTCTTGGTGTAGTTGCAATTGCGTTAACACTAACACCATCAGCAAGATCATTATCTTTTACGTTTTGATTTACAACAGGTCCAACTTTTACTATCTGAACTTCTGGTAATTGTTTTATTTGTGATTGAGTATCAATAATAGTCAATCCATCAATTAAGTCAATTGGCTTAAATTGAAACTGATCTGTTGTTCTTTGTTGACTTAAAGTATTTTGCGCTGACTGATTGCTCACATTAGCAGTAAATGCATTTAACTCAAACGTTTGTGATTGACTACTATTATTTATTAAATAAGATAATCTATTTTCTTGCTGAGTGCTTGTTCCACTTAAATTTGATAAATCGTAAATTGAAGTGGAATTATTATTTGGTCCCTGAAGTGGTAAAGCACTAGAAGATGCAAATCCTTGAGTGTTATTGGTAATCCCAGGGAGTGAGAATGCTTGCACAACAGATGGTGCATTAATAGTAATACTACCAAACTCATTTGAAGAAGCAATTGCGCTTTGTTGAGCTGATTGACCAGCCTCGACGCTTGTTGCAATGCTTTGTGACTGTGCTTGAGCAGCTACAGCTTCACCCTGTTGAGTTGCTGCTGTTGCCGCTTGTTGAGCTTGTTGTTGAGATGATTCAACAGTAGATCTTTCAGTTGAAGATACTCTATCTTGTTCTTTTGAAATGATGCTTAATATCTGCGATGTTGATACCGTAGGTTTACTACCACTACCAGATGAAACCTCTCCAACTTTTGCTTGTACATTATTAGCAACAGGGGTAGAACTTATAGATGGTGCTTGAATTGTAACTGTGGACTGGGCCGCAGCTTGTTGAATCTGTTCAGCAATTGGTGTTTGGCTTTGTTGAGCTACTTCAGCAATAGCTTCAACAACAGGCCCAGCTGTATAAGTTTCAGGGATAATACTTATTGTTTCTGGTTCAGTAAAACTTACACTTTCAATTTTTTCAAGTAGTGCATCAAGGTAACCTTTACATGTTGTACTATATAATGGATCAGTCGCGCAAGGATCAACAGAATAGTTTGCGGTTAAACTAAAGTGCATGAACTCAGGTCCATAGTAACCAGCCCAATAACCAACATCTTGGCCCGTAACAGATAACTGAAGATTATCTACTTGTGAAAGACTATATGGATTACTATAGGTTCTTGTTCCAGTAAATGCTCTCCAATCTGGAATATGATACCCATAATCGTATGTGTCTCTTTCTGCTATAGATCCATCTTTATTATAGAGAGTAATATCAATATATGCAATGGGATCATAACCACCAGGTTGTGTTCCATTAATGTTTGAGTTCTTTACATGCCAGTGATAGTTATAACCATTGATTTGTAAACCAGTACCCAATTTATCTAGACCAGCAGCTAAAGACGCGGTCTGAGATAGTGTTGTTTTACCATAACTAAAAATAATTTGGTTTTCATTCCACTGTTGATTATTAGTCCATATGCCAGGACATGGCCCACCACTATATCCACCCCAAAATCCTTCTGATGTTGCAGTGGAACATCCTTGCCAAGAACTACCAGTATTGGTAATTAATTCAGCACCAGTAAAACTATTTGAGCCGATTTCCTGCGCGTTAGAGACCGAGCAGAAGGAGACCAAGGAAAGTAGCCCAGCCAGTTTTCTTATAGAAGTCATCATCTTTTATTTTCTCTTCTTTTGGTTGCTTATCTGGATTATTAATCCAAGCATTTTTTGCTTCTGAACCAATCTTTCCTTCATAAGGACAAGGAGTACCAGCATTTAACATCGCATCAAAGACTCTACGATCTTGACATAGCGTAGCTACAGCAGCTACTTTCATTCCCATGTCATAAAGAGTTTTTGCATTCTTTAGTCTTTCACAATTCATATCACGAACTGTACCACCTGATGAAGCACCAAGGATTTGTGTTTGAACGGCACCTGAAGTACCAGTCGTACATAGATCATTATTACCACCTGACATCATTGATGGAGCAACTGCAGTTGGTGGTGGTGTTTCTATTCTTTGGTTAATATTGCTTTCATTGATATTACGATTAGTCATATCACCAGTTTGTACGTTTTGATTTATGTTATTATTGTTTGACGTAGATGTATTTACGTTTGTATTTTCATTTACTGATGTAGACGTATTAACATTAGTATTGTTGTTAGTATTATTGCTGGTTGAAGTACTGTTAGTATTATTATTGTTATTAAACGTTTGTTCGCCTGAATTAATATTATTATTTGTATTTACGTTATTGCTGGTTGAAGTATTAGTATTAACATTCGTATTATTGTTAGTATTAGTATTTGTTGAAGTACTTGTGCTAACGTTATTGTTATTAAATGTCTGCTCACCAGAATTAATATTAACATTAGTATTGTTGTTAGTATTATTGCTGGTAGAAGTATTGACATTGTTATTATTGTACGTCATTTCTCCGGAGTTGACATTGTTATTATTATATGTCATTGTTCCAGAGTTAACGTTGTTTACTGTCGTCTCTCCATTAACAGTAGTGGTGTTAACATTGTTGTTTGTCGAAGTACTTGTTGAAGTATTCGTATTTACATTTGTGTTCGTACTAGTACTATCAACGGTTGATGTTGAAGTATTAGTAGAAGTGTTTGTATTAGTATTATTCGAATTAACGGTACTATTACTTGTTGAATTCGAGTTAGTATCAACTAATGTAGTTGAATCGTAGGTCTGCGCGGCAAGGTTGCTTGTAGCCATTATAAAGAGCGCTACCATAGCAAATTTGCTACGTAACATTTCTTTACTTCTCCTGAAGATATGGGCTGTACAAAGGTGTACTATATATTTATATAAAAAAACTGTTTACTTTCTCTCTAGATGTGATATAATAGCATAGTAAATTGATAAAGGAGACTTTTATGCGACACCTACTACGTTATTGTGATAAGATTGCAGATGTAACTGTTACTGCTCTCCGCGGAGATTCGTTCTTTTCGAATGTAAGTGGAATGAGACTTGATATGAATAGTGATGGATCATATAGATCGAGTAAGAAGACTATCTATGTGACAGATATGTATGGTTCACACTATAAAGTAACTATTGAAGAGGATAATAGAAATGAGTAAGATGGGTCAATGGGTACTTCAAATGGAAGAAGACTCTCAGTGGATGTCAAGGGAACAATGGGTAAAGGTATATGGTATGAGCAACATAGCTACATATGACCGACTCAATGGCCCAGAGTATTCACGAGAGACACCGGAGCTTAGAGAAGTGGTAGACCTATTGGATCAAGAGATCCAGTTCCTCAGCGAGGCTCAGAATCACACTCAAGTGGCCTCAGAGATCAGGGAACTAGAGGAAAAAAGGAACCTATTGATGGCCACAATGTGTAGTCCAGGCAAATAATCAATGGCTTAGATGGTATACTTCATCCGTTAGATGAACAGTATGCCCTAAGTTATTGATTCTAAAGGATATTTCAATTTGTATCAAAAAAGA
>CAYVBV010000067.1:8639-10104 GCA_964449745.1 uncultured Polynucleobacter sp.
CGGTAAATCTGGGTTGGTCTGATCTGGAAGATATGGAATACATTGGTAAGCTTGGTGGCTATGAAGTCTACCGCGCTGATCCCAATGAATTTTATGATGGTACTACAATCGAGGTGATCGATCCCAATGTGGTTCGTGGCAAACGTCAACCTACATATAAGCGTGTCATGGAAATCGAGCTAGCTCAACTCTATGCTAAGAATGCGTGGCATGTGAATATCAGCCGAGTCGATAAGAAGTATCAGGGTCAAGGCCTTAGCTTCAGAATCTATCGATTCCTTCTCAACAAAATCCCTGGCTTCATTTTGCAAGCTGGTACAAGCCAATCACCAGGTGGTGCTTACATCTGGTACAAACTATCTCAATTCAAAGATGTACTTGTCTACGGTCGCACTAAAGCTGGTCGACCGGCAATGATGATTCCCAACGACGAGTTGAGAGAAATGCAGTGTTACAATCCTAGCAAAAATGCTTATGATGGTGACAAAGAATTTTACATGTTCGCAATGAAATGCGCTTAATTAAAGGAAAAAATATTATGATGACTAAAGAACAACGTTTAGCTATGATCAAAAATGCCGCTAATAAAATTCAAGGCAATCTAGAACTTCGTGCTCAGCAAGCAAAAGTCAATGCAAAGTTTATTGCTGATTGCAATAAAAAGATTGCTAAGCTTAAAGCAAAGCAAGAAGCTAAGCTCGCAAAGGAGCTTGATGCCCTTGATGAAAACTATAACGAAGTAGATATGAAGACAGCGCGCAAGATTGCTGATTCTTATGTAGGTGATATCTATCGTGAAACAACTAAGTTTGATAATGAGTGGAACTAAATATGAAATTTAATGTAATTCGTAGTTCTAGCTGGAATGATGAGATCACTACGATTGAGATCTCGTGTGTTGAAGAGCTTATGAATCTATTGCAGGTAAGTAAAGCACCAATTATTTTGCATGATTGGGAAACACCTACCATTGAAATTTACGACGATTATAGAGAGTAATGTTATGAAATATGTTATTGCCATTATTGCAATTTTATTGCTACTCGCAGCGCTTCCTGCCGCGGTGATCTTGTCCTTGAATACTTTGTTTGCTACAGGTATTCCATATACAATTGAAACCTTTGGCGCAGTTTTAGTTCTACTTGCTGTATCAGCAGGAGTTGTACAAGGATCTAAATAATATGACTATGCATTTAATTAAAGGAGTTCGTGTAATCGGCTCTAAAAAGAAAGCTAAACGTAAACCCGGTTGGCGAGAAGCTGAAGCTGAGTACGAAGCTTTCCTAAGAAAACATGGCATTGACCCTAATCAAAAACCAAAGAAGAGAGAATTTATTCCTTATGAGAAACCAAAATCAACAGTGTTTGTTAGAGAGACGCCGTACTATCCGTCCTTCTCGTCAGCACCAGCTAAGACAGAACTACTTGGCAATGATACGCCAAAGCAGGAACCAATGCAATACTC
>CAYVBV010000068.1:0-9979 GCA_964449745.1 uncultured Polynucleobacter sp.
CACACGCTTCATGAATAGGTCAGGAATCCAGTTAGCGGTGTTCATGTCGTGCGTACGGCGACGATCGTCACCCGTGTTCTTACGCAACTCTAAGAATTCCTCTACGTCCAAGTGCCATGTCTCTAAGTAAGCACAGACAGCACCTTTGCGTTTACCGCCCTGGTTCACAGCCACAGCTGTGTCGTTCACCACTTTCAAGAACGGCACCACGCCTTGTGATTTACCGTTGGTACCCTTGATGTGACTACCCAAAGCACGCACGCTGGTCCAGTCATTACCCAAACCACCTGCGAACTTAGACAACAAAGCATTCTCTTTCAAGCCCTCATAGATGCCATCCAAATCATCTGGAATGGTGGTGAGGTAGCAGCTAGACAACTGTGAACGCAAGGTGGCTGAGTTAAACAATGTTGGCGTGCTGGACATGAAATCAAATGTCGACAAGATTTCATAGAACTCGATCGCACGGTCTTCACGATTCACTTCGTTTAAGGCCAAGCCCATCGCCACACGCATGAAGAATGCCTGAGGCATTTCAATGCGGTGATCTTCAATGTGCAAGAAATAACGGTCATACAAAGTTTGTAAACCAAGGTAATTGAATTGCAAGTCACGATCGGCTTTCAAAGCAGCGCCCAACTTGACCAAGTCAAAAGTCATTAACTTTTGATCTAGCAATTCAGCTTCAATGCCTTTTTTAATGAACTGAGGGAAGTAATTCACATACTCGGCAGCCATCGCTGCTTGCGGTACTTCACGACCCAAGATTTCTTTACGAATGGTGTGCATCAAAATACGTGCAGTCACTTGGCTGTACGCAGGATCTTTTTCAATCAAAGTACGTGATGCCAAGATCGCTGAGTCATAGACTTGCGCCATCGGCACACCTTCATACAAATTCTTGATGGTTTCTTTGATGATAGGTTCTGCATTCACTGCATTGCCTAAACCTTCGCACGCCGCCTGAATCACCATCTGTAATGCAGCCATGTCCAATGGCTTTACAACGCCATTGTCTGTGATGTTGATGCCAGGATGTTCAACCAATTGTGGCGCTGGCTGAGCAGCTACTTGCGCTGCACGTTCTTGGTTACGCTTCTCACGATAAAGAACATAAGCACGTGCCACGTTGTGCTCACCACTGCGCATCAAGGCCAATTCAACTTGGTCTTGAATGTCTTCAATGTGGAAAGTACCGCCATTGGGTCGGCTGCGCAACAAAGCACGCACCACCACTTGAGTCAGTTGCTCTACTTGCTCACGCACTCGGGCAGAAGCAGCACCTTGACCACCGTTCACAGCCAAGAATGCTTTTGTCACAGCAATCGCAATTTTGGATGGCTCGAATGCCACCACAGATCCATTGCGACGAATAATTTTGTAATCAGACAATTGGGTTGCTTGTGCACCACCAATTCCACCTGCCACAAATCCAGCTGATGGATTTTGACTCACTTGACCAGCTGATTGGCCAGCAAAAGGACTTGTTGTTTGGCCTGTTGTTTGTGGGTCTACGTAGGTCATTCGAACTCCCTATATCTATATATATGTATTAATTGGGTAAAAAAGCGTTATTTTTGGGGTTTTTCAATGGCTATTCGCCGTATAGAACACTACATTTAGTGTTTTACTAGCGACAACGGTACTAAGTATAGGATATTTAGATGACTTTTGATAAGCATTTTTTTCACAAAAAGACCTATCGGAATCCCTAATATTGATAAAAATTTGCTTATTTTTGGCACTATTTAAGTGCTAAATCAGAAGCCCGATTTAGATGCTAGTGCTTACTAACCTAGTAGACCAACAAGTACTGATGCTCAGGATCTTTTTTGAAGACCGTAGGGCAATTGCCGTTCTGGAATATTCGCCATTTCTGAGAATTTTTCCCAGTCAAAATGAATGCCAGGATCTGTTTTTCTGCCTGGAGCCACATCACTGTGACCGGCATAAGCTGAAATCGGATAAGTTTTCTTTAGAACATTCACCAATTCTTTGAGGGCTAAATACTGTGCTGGCTGAAATGGCAAATCATCGGTTCCCTCTAATTCAATGCCAATTGAAAAATCATTGCAACGCTCGCGCCCAAAAAAATCAGAAACTCCCGCGTGCCAGGCTCTGTGCAAAGTAGAAACAAATTGCTGTACCTGACCATCTCGTTTGATTAAAAAATGACTGGATACTTGGCGATCCGCTATTTCTGCAAAATAAGGGTGGGCCTTGGGGTCTAGTTTGTTCTGGAAAAAATCAGCGATGTAATTTCCACCAAATTGACCGGGTGGCAAACTGATGTGATGAACCAATACCAATTCAATGGGCATGCCAGTTGGACGCTCATCGTAGTTGGGTGACTTCACCCACTCTGCTTCACCCCACCAACCTTTCGGATCAATGGCGGCACGATGCTCTTTGGAACAGTAAGCCCCCACACCTTCATCACTCGGAAAACGTAAACCACAATAAGGGCACTGTTGCATCACTTGAGACTTCTTAGTAGCCGCTGGTGATGCCTGGGCATTTGTTTGAGTCGATGCTTTGGGTTTTGGCTTGGCGCTAGAGCGATTATTTTGTTGTATCTGTGCGTAGCGCCACCAGATAATCAAACCCGTCAAAATGAGAGTAAACAGTAACCATTTCATCGGGCAAGCAAGACTTCTAAAACAAATCGGCTACCCACATACGCCAACAAAAGCACCACAAAAGACCCGAGTACCCAGCGCACCGCTGTTAAGCCACGCAAGCCAATGCGCCAGCGCGCAATCAATAGACCAGCAAACATCAACCAAGACAAGATGCCAAAAACAGTTTTGTGATCCAGGAACAAGGCTTTTCCAAACAAGGCCTGACTAAAGAACAAGCCTGAAAAAACTGTGAGGGTTAGTAAAGCAAAACCCACGGTAATGATTCTAAAAAGAATATTCTCCATACTCATCAATGGTGGCAAACGATTACCCCACTTAGCAAAGAAACTATTGGCTTTATCGTGACTGGGCATGTGTAAGTGACGATCTTGCCAGTGCATCAAAATGGCATGCAAAGCACCCAGACTTAATAAACCGTAAGCCACATTGGCGACAATAAAGTGCGCCCTGAACCACGGATCATGAATGGCGCGCTCTGACAAAATAGATCCAGAAAAGATGACTGGCAACAAAGCGCTGATGCAAGCAGCCAGCAAAATAATCACTCTCAGTCCCTTAATGGGTAAATACCAACTCTCAAACCAGAAAAATGTCACACCGATCCAAGCCATGGTCGACAAAGCTTGAGCGAATCCAAAAATAAAGCCTTGGGAGGTGAATATTGATTCGTGCAAGGCCACGCCATGCAGAATCAAAATTGGTAGAAGCAACCACTGAGAGGCTCGGGTTGCAATGAGAGAGGCTTGATTCTGCTCAGAATTTTGGGAGAAACCTTTTATTTCTCGCAAAAAGAATAAGAAATATAAAGCGCTGGGTATCCAGGCGAAGCTTGAGTGACCTAAAATGTTCATATCTACAGTTTAATACTCATATGTTTCAAAATCTAACAGACCGTTTAAGTCGTGTGGTTAAAACCATGCGAGGTCAGGCCAGACTGACCGAAGCCAATACTTCAGAAATGCTGCGCGAGGTTCGCTTGGCCTTGCTTGAAGCCGACGTGGCCTTGCCTGTGGTTAAAGAATTGATCAATAACATCAAGGCAAAAGCCCTGGGCGAGGAAGTGATTGGTAGCCTAAGCCCAGGACAAGCTTTGGTGGGAGTGGTTCAGAAGGAACTGACTGCCATCATGGGCGACCCCACCGCAGGTCGTCTTAACTTAGCCGCTCAACCTCCTGCTGTCATTTTGATGGCTGGTTTACAGGGTGCTGGTAAAACCACTTCCGTGGGCAAGTTAGCCAAATGGCTGAAAGAGACACAAAAGAAAAAAGTGCTCACCGTCTCTTGTGACGTGTATCGCCCAGCCGCGATTGCTCAGTTGCAAATGGTGACTGAACAAGCGGGTGCCGACTTTTTCCCCAGCAATGAAAATCAACAACCCAAAGACATCGCTCGCGACGCCCTTGATTGGGCTCAACGTCACTATCACGATGTTTTGCTGGTCGATACCGCAGGTCGTTTAGGTATTGACGAAGCCATGATGCAAGAGATTCAAGGCTTGCATCAAACATTGAAACCAATTGAAACCTTGTTTGTGGTTGATGCCATGCTGGGTCAAGATGCCGTGAACACCGCCAAGGCATTCAATGAAGCACTGCCTCTCACAGGCGTGATCCTGACCAAGCTCGATGGCGATGCGCGCGGTGGTGCTGCGCTTTCTGTGCGCCACATCACTGGTGTTCCAATCAAGTTTGCTGGTGTGGCCGAAAAATTAGACGGCCTAGAACCTTTTGATGCAGACCGCATGGCCAGTCGTATTTTGGGCATGGGTGACATCCTCGCTTTGGTCGAGCAAGCTCAAAAGAACGTCGACATCGATCAAGCGCAAAAGCTCGCTGAAAAAGTCAAAAAAGGTGGCTTTGATCTCAATGATTTTCGAATGCAAATCAGTCAAATGCGACAAATGGGTGGTCTGGGCAATTTGATTGATAAATTGCCGGCTCAGTTTGCTCAAGCAGCGGCCAAGCAAGACATGAGCGTGGCTGATAAACAAGTGCGTCGCACGCAAGGCATCATCGACAGCATGACACCTGAAGAGCGTCGCAAACCTGAACTCCTCAAAGCCAGTCGCAAGCGCCGCATTGCCGCAGGAGCCGGTGTGCAGGTTCAAGAAGTCAATCGTGTGCTGGCACAGTTCGAACAAATGCAAGGCATGATGAAACAATTCAAGGGCGGAAAAATGGCCCGTATGTTAGGTGGCATGGCCGCAAAGGGCATGGGCAATATGTTCAAGCGATAATTTTTTAGTTTTTGTTTTTTGTTTTTTGTAGTTATTTTGATTCTTTTGTTTCAATAAAAAAGCCAGTCTGTGACTGGCTTTTTTATTGACTGATGATGATTCTTAAATCAATTTAACTTGGCTTGAATCGCTTCACGAACTTTGTTCAAGACTTCTGTCACCGGCACATTGGTGGCCTCTGCATCCGTTCTTGCTTGAACTTCTAGCTGGCCTTCCTTAAGTCCACGCTCGCCAATCACCACTCGATACGGCACACCAATTAATTCCCAATCAGCAAACATGGCGCCTGGTCGCTCACCACGGTCATCCAAGATGACCTCAATACCTGCTGCTGTTAAGTCTTGATAGAGTTTGTCAGATGCTTCACGCACCATGTCTGATCGGTCATATCCCATTGGGCATAAGACCACTTGGAATGGCGCAATCGATACGGGCCAGATGATTCCTTTGTCATCAAAACATTGCTCAATCGCAGCACCCAATAAACGAGTAACGCCAATGCCATAACAACCCATGACCATGGGTTGAGATTGCCCTTTTTCATCCAAGTAAACCGCGTTCATCGATTCTGAGTAACGTGTTCCTAATTGGAAAACATGCCCCACCTCAATGCCCCGACAAATTTCCAAAGTACCTTTACCATCCGGTGAAGCATCGCCGGCAATCACATTGCGTAGGTCTGCCACGATAGGCTCAGGCAAATCTCTGCCCCAATTGACGCCCGTCAAATGATGCCCTTCTTGATTGGCACCACAAACGAAATCACTCATGTTAGCCACCGTGCGATCAGCCACGACCGTCAATGGTTTTTTAGTTTTAACTGGCCCCAAATAACCTGGAGGCGTACCAAAGTAATCAATGATTTCTGCTTCTGTTGCAAAACGGAAATCAGTCAAACCAGGAACTTTGCTGGCTTTGACTTCATTGAGTTCATGGTCTGCACGCAATAACAACAAAAAGAGTTTTGCGCCACCTTCTTGATCCACCGCCAAAACAATTGATTTAACGGTTTGCTCAAGGGGTCGTTTTAAAAACTTGGCCACGTCCTCACACTTGCTTTGCCCTGGCGTTGCGACTGTGCCCATCTCTTGCGAAGCTGGCGCTCTTTTTTCAATCAGACTCAAAGCTTCAGCCGTTTCAATGTTGGCGGCGTAATCTGAGCTTGGACAATAGGCAATGGCATCTTCACCTGTGTCAGCAATCACGTGAAACTCTTGACTGCCTGTACCACCAATGGCACCGTTATCGGCATTCACGGCTCTAAAGTTAAGACCCAAACGTTTAAAAATACGGGTATAGGCATCAAACATTTTGTTGTAGGAAACTTTCATGCCCTCTACATCGCGATCAAATGAGTACGCATCTTTCATACAAAACTCACGGCCACGCATGATGCCAAAACGAGGACGACGCTCATCACGAAACTTGGTCTGAATTTGATAAAAGTTCACGGGCAACTGCTTGTAACTTTTGATTTCATGACGGGCAATATCAGTGACCACTTCTTCAGAAGTTGGCTGAATCAGAAAATCACGCTCGTGACGGTCTTTGATTCGTAGCAACTCAGGACCCATCTTGTCCCAACGACCGGTTTCTTGCCATAATTCAGCAGGCTGCACGACTGGCATCAATAGTTCGACAGCCCCCGCACGGTTCATCTCTTCACGAATAATGCCTTCGACCTTGCGAATAACCCTTAACCCCATGGGCATATAGTTATAGATGCCGGCACCCAGCTTGCGAATCATGCCTGAGCGCATCATCAGCTTGTGAGAAACAATCTCAGCGTCGGCTGGGGCTTCTTTGAGGGTTCGAATAAAAAATTGGCTGGCTTTCATGATTCACTTTATAAAATAATGGGATGGCTGTATAGCTATAATCAATTTATTGATTTTAAAGGATTAAAGGATTAAGGCACGAATATGCTCGACAGAGAAGGGTACAGACCCAACGTCGGCATCGTTCTACTCAATCAACGCAACGAAGTATTCTGGGGGAAACGTGTTGGCCAGCACTCTTGGCAGTTCCCGCAAGGTGGTATCCAACACGGCGAAAACCCAGAGCAGGCAATGTATCGCGAGTTGCATGAGGAGATCGGTCTAGAGCCGCAACACGTCCAAATTATTGGACGAACTCGTGAATGGCTACGTTATGACGTGCCACAGGAGTTTTTGCGCCGTCCATCCACATCACCAACTGCTAAACGGTCTAATCGACAAGCTTATCGTGGCCAAAAACAAATCTGGTTTTTGTTGCGCATGGTGGGTCGAGACAGTGATGTTTGCTTGCGAGCCACCGATCATCCAGAATTCGATGCTTGGCGCTGGAGTCCATATTGGATTCCATTGGATGTGGTGATTGACTTTAAACGGGAAGTTTATGAACTCGCCCTGTCAGAGTTGGCGCGCTTTATTTCAAAGGGTCCACGCATGATGATGATGCCTTGGGGTTCGCCATTAGACTTTTATAAAACCTCTCATCACGAGACAAAAAAAGATTCGGAGCCCTCTTGAAGATCACACCCTTTTTTAAGACTCTTTTTGTCTTTCTCATGTTGGCGAGTTCTTTGTCTTTTGCCCAATATAAGACTCTTGATCCTGCAGATGAGAATGACCCCGATGCCCCAAGAATTTGGGAAGAGACTGAAGTCAAAATCCCAACTGCACCACCATCGAAAGATCTAAAACCTTTTTATGTTTCAGCCACAACACAGTTGCAATTTGCTTTGGATGCTCCAAGTATCGCTTTTGGCAAAGATGAAGTGATTCGCTATGTGATTGTCATCACCACCCCCAGTGGCGCCAAGCAAGTGACCTATGAAGGTATCCGTTGCGAAAAATATGAATGGCGCTTGTACGCCACGATGCAATCCGATGGGAAATGGAGTAAATCAGCGAATAGTCGCTGGCAAGGCATTAAAAATACCAGTTACAACTCTTACCATGCTGCTTTGGTGAGAGATGCTTTTTGTGACAACGCGATTCCTCGCCGAAGTGCCCAAGAAATCATTCCTTTGCTCAAACCTTAAGCGCTTAAAGATTAAGCACTTAAACGAGATTGAATGGAATTGAAGTTGACTGAAACGTCAACGCAAGGAAAATTATTTTTTTGCGGTCAGTTGAGTGCCGATGGATTCGCCTTTTGCCAAGCGCACCAATACATCTTTCTCAAGACCTGAAGCAATCACAGTGCTTGCACCAGATTGCGCAGCCAATTTAGCGGCCAGCACTTTGGTCAACATGCCACCTTTGCCAATATCACTGCCAGCACCACCTGCCATCAATTCAAGACGCTGATCACCCGCTTGAGCTTCTTGAATCATCGTGGCTGTTTCATCTTTGCGTGGATCAGCACTGTATAAGCCACCTTGATCCGTCAAAATAATCAAGGCGTTGGCTTCAATCAAGTTCGTGACCAAAGCACCCAAAGTGTCGTTATCACCAAATTTAATTTCATCCGTGACCACGGTATCGTTCTCATTGATGATTGGCACCACACCATGCTTTAGAAGAGTCAATAAAGTCATGCGGGCATTTTGGTAGCGTTGCTCATCTGCCAAGTCAGCGTTCGTCAATAAAACTTGAGCTGTTTTAATACCAAATTTGGCAAAGCAAGTCTCATAAACTTGCACCAAGCCCATCTGCCCCACAGCTGCGGCCGCTTGTAACTCATGAATATCTGTCGGCCTCTTAGACCAACCCAAACGTTGCATGCCTTCTGCGATGGCCCCTGAACTGACCATCACCACTTGTTTACCCATCGTGCGCAAAGTGGCCATCTGCTCAGCCCAACGCCCGATAGCCTCGTGATCAAGACCTTGACCACGATTGGTCACCAAAGTGGAACCCACTTTAATCACAATACAGTCAGCGTTTTGGATTGCTTTACTCACCCACCACTCCTTTGACACACATTCTTTTTATTAATCATTAATTTCTTCGTCATCAACATCTTTTTTCTGAAAACGCACATCCGCATCATGTTCTTCTGCCTCATCACGTTTTGCTCTTTTAGCATCCAAATCTGTTTGAATGGCATAACAAAGTTGCTGACAACCTTCACCCGTCAATGCTGAAATTTCAAAGACGGGGCCTTTCCAGCCATAGGCTTTGATAAAGGCTTTGATTTTGGCCGCACGTTCATCTGCAGGAATCATGTCGACTTTGTTTAAAACCAACCAACGTGGTTTCTCATACAAAGATTCATCGTACTTTTTGAGCTCATTCACAATTGCTTTGGCTTCAGCAACGATGTCGACACTTTCGTCAAACGGTGCCATATCGACCAGATGCAATAGCAAATTCGTGCGCTGCAAATGCCTTAGGAAACGATGGCCCAAGCCCGCGCCTTCAGCAGCTCCCTCAATCAAACCTGGAATATCAGCAATCACAAAACTGCGCTCAGCCCCCACTCTGACCACGCCTAAATTTGGGTGCAAAGTGGTGAATGGATAGTCAGCAATTTTAGGACGCGCATTGGATACGGCAGTGATCAAAGTTGATTTGCCCGCATTGGGCATGCCCAATAATCCAACGTCTGCCAAGACCTTGAGTTCAAGTCTTAGTTTATGTTCCTCACCAGGTAGACCATTGGTCTTTTGACGCGGTGCGCGATTGGTACTGCTCTTGAAATGCAAATTTCCCCAACCACCGGCACCGCCCTTGGCCAAACATAAGCGTTGACCGTGATAGGTCAAATCTGCAATCACTTCGTTGGTGTCCATGTCATGAATGATGGTGCCCACAGGCATGCGCAATTCAATGTCTTCACCAGCACGGCCATAGCAATCGGAACCACGACCTGGCTCACCATTTTGAGCCAAATGTTTTTTTGCAAAACGGTAGTCCACCAGAGTATTGATGTTGCGATCAGCAATGGCATAGACGCTGCCACCTCGACCGCCATCACCTCCGTCTGGCCCACCAAATTCGATGAATTTTTCACGACGCATTGAGGCACTGCCAGAACCACCATGGCCGGCCACTACTTCAATACGGGCTTCGTCAATAAATTTCATAAGATCCAATAAAAAAGGCCTCGCTGTTGGGCGAGGCCTTATGCTGAGTTCTGAATGTTCTTCGTTATCTCAGTTAAGGCTAAT
>CAYVBV010000069.1:0-9865 GCA_964449745.1 uncultured Polynucleobacter sp.
CCCTGCGCTCGCATTATCGAGATCAGGTTCAACGGGTATTTCTCACCCACATCAATTGATGCAGGACCCCGAGCTAATATCTAAAACTTCTAGATTGGGTGATTATAAAGATTTTTGAGTTTTTAGCTTTTCAAGCAAAGACCTGACAGCGCTTTGGGTTTTTGTCAGTCTGATTGAGGGCGTGCCTGATACGCTGATGTATGGAATGCTCAATTCATCTAAGCGGGTTTTCACTCTAAAGTGAACTTTTGTTTGGGCCACGGGGCCATCTCTTTGCAAACCATCTTCTTGCCACGGAAAATCAATCTGAGTAAACAAAGTCAAATCGTAATCGTGAGCTCTGGCCAATTGATTGAGTTCTGGGTGACTGCCACCAAACACCACCTCACTGTAAATGCAAGTCATGAGGGGGGTGGTGTCACAAAACAACAGCACAAATTCAGGATTAGGGTGTTGGTCCAATAATTCTTTTGCAAGGCTTTGCTCTAAAGACTGCTGCTGTTGGGCAATACTCAATTGCTCTTCAGCACGTGGTGTGCGGTTTTCCAGATCAACAAACATTCTCAAGTACTCGGGCACGTAAGCGCTGGGGATTTCAGCTGCAAAAGCTTTGGCTAAGTCATTGGCGAGACTGGTTTTGCCACTGCACTCTGCACCCACGATAGCCACTCGAACGATTTGACTCATGCCTTGACCTCGGATGCAGAAATTTTCTTGGACCATTCTCTCCAGCCCATGACACACAAAGCAATCAGAAGGGCATACAGGAGTGCCGTCAAATGCAAATCTTTATAAATGTATAGGCCGATATAAATCACATTCACAAAAGCCCAAACCAGCCAATTTTCCAGCCATTTTTGAGCACTCATATATGTGGCCATCAAGCTGCCTGCTGTTAAAAAGGCGTCGATGAACGGCACATCCGAACTTGTGAATGTTTTTAAAACAAAATAAATCGCTAAAAATAATGTGAGCCAAGACAATCCACCCTTGATCATCCAATCATGGGGCATGCGTGCAAACACTTTGACAAACTGCCTGCCGTCTAAATCCTTTTGAAGCCAAGTGCGCCATGCGTAAACAGCCAACACGATAAATACTCCTTGAAGCCATGCATCACCAAATAATTTGGCCTCATAAAAAACCCAGGCATAAGCAGCAGAACTCAAGATTGAAAATAGCCAGGTCAATATGTGCCCACGTGCATTGAGCGTAATGCAGATTAATGACAATATGAAGGCAATGATCTCCATGGATCAGGACCGGAGATTAGGCTTTACGCAGAAGAAAATCAGCGGTAACGGCAGCCGCATCGGGTGTCAGCTCACCATCCAAAATCAATTCAGCAGCCAAAGACCAGGGTACTTTGATGAAGTCCGCCACTTCACCATCTTGGTTCTTTGGAGAAAACTCTTCTGGTAAAAGCAAGTCGTAGGTGTAGAGACTTTCATCATGCAGACCTTTGGGTTCGACCACCCGACGCACATGAATATGTCCTACAGGTTCTACCAGGTTAGACAACTCTTTTGGAACACCCGCTTCTTCCCAAAGTTCTCGGATCACGCACTGTTGTAGGGTTTCATCGGCGCTGATGCCTCCTGCGGCGAGGTTGTCTAGCATGTTTGGATCGGTGGCTTTGGTGGCGCTGCGTTTACCCAAAATAAGTTCACGACTCTGGGTGTAGCCATTAATGTGGCAAGCACGACTGTGTAAACCCAAGGCTCTAAAAGCCGCACGCTCCATCCTAAAGCGTTCATGGCCCCAAACATCCAACCATGCGTAAGATTCATCGCGCCACCCAGTAATTAAGCCGATTTTCTTCAAATGCAAAGCCAATTCTTGAAGTTCATGGCTTAAGAGGTAAGGGGCTAGTTTCTCAATTTGCAAATGCTCACCAAAACGAGCCAAGGCGGGGGTCTCGGTACTTTCCAGATAGGATTCAATGGCGCTCACATAATCGGGTTGGATATAACCAATGGTTTGGCTACCCATGCGAATGGACAACCAATCAGAGGGAGCGGATCTTAGAGATGTCTCTAAGAGTTCTTCTAAAGCAGCGCGGGTGGTGGCAGAAATTGATGACATGTCTACAATATTTCTTAAGATTGTCAGATTATCAGCTAAATATGAACGAAAGCGGATAAGCTGGCTTAAATTAACCCTTCTTGATTAAAGTAAGTCTATGTCGACCACTGACTCCACCCATTTACCTGATGATGATTTTGAACCCCTGATTCAGGCGGGTCACCCCATCTGCTTGGCTGAACGAGTCACTGATTTAGGCACGGGTTTTCGTTTTATGGTCAGAACTTCAGAGATTGCGTCTTTGGTGGGGTCTGTCGATCATCGTGTTGATGAAACCTTGCCAGCCTTTGTGATTCGTTTTGATGGTCAGGTACACGCTTATCTCAATCGTTGTGCTCATGTGGCGATGGAAATGGATTGGCAGCCAGGTGAGTTCTTCACGAATGACAAAACAGCCATCATTTGTGCTTCACATGATGCGCAATATTTACCTGATACAGGTGAATGTATTTCAGGTCCCTGTCCGAGTGGTGCGCGTTTAATTAAATTAAATATTGAAGAGAGAGATGGCAAGATTTTTCTCTGTCAAGCCGTTTAATCAAAAATATATTTTGATCAATTATTTTTCTTTTTTCAGATGCACCATCTTGAAACGTCATTTGCCTATTTTTTAAGCACGCCAGCTCAAGCATTGTCGAATAAGGATTTTTTTAATTTATCGCTAGAGTAGTCCACACAAACTGTGGATAAGTTAGCAACAAGCCAGGACAATTTTTTACAAATTAATATTTTTTACCTATTGACATCAAGAAAGAAACTTATTTTTCATGACTTTCGTTGACACCATTGGTGCGATTGCCGCAATTCTTACCACAGTCTCTTTTTTACCTCAGGCCATTCGTATTCATCAAACTAAAAATACCAAGGCCATCTCTTTTTGGATGTACTTGATTTTTAGTCTGGGTGTATTGTTATGGTTAATATATGGGGTATTGATACAGGCTTGGCCTGTGGTGGCAGCCAATGCGGTGACATTACTTTTATCGCTTTGGATTTTATGGATGAAAATCAATGAATAAACTTTTTAAAACATTCCTTAGCATTTTGTTCGTTGTTGGTTTGACTGCTTGTGCCAGTGCGCCGATGGTGAATGCCGATGGTGAGACAGTTCAAGATATTCAGTCCAAGTTATTGGGCGATATGCCCATGCCAGGTGGTGCCCGCATCAATAATGAAAATTCATTGATTTTGGGCAGTGGTGATGGTTGGGCAGGGCGCGTGGCGATTATTTCTGCACAAAATGCCAATGAGACTTTTACCTTCTTCCGCGATCAGTTCCAAAAAGCCGGTTGGACTTTGGTGTCTTCCACCAAGTCTAAGAACAGCATCTTGGTGTTTATTAAAAAAGATCGCACCGCAACCATTGAAATCGAAGAAGGTGGGTTTGGTGGTAAAGCCAATGTGATGTTGACAGTAGCTCCACGGAGTACAGTCATTCCCCCAGTGACAAAATAAGAAAAACTCCCTTTAATTGGCCTAATTCATCTTATGATTTAGGCATGAAACATCAAAAGTTATTGATTCGCATTGGGGCGATACTGCTCGCCTCAATTGTAGTGACTTGGTTGGCTTTAATTCTTTGGCTACCAGGGATGGTCAAGCAAGCGGTGCATGACTATGGGCAAAGCATTGGTTATGACATTCACTATGGCCAAATCAAAGTATCTCCTTGGGTTCTCAAACTTGATATTCATGATTTGAGCTTGGCCCCAGCCCAAAAAGATGAGTCAAAAAAGCGCAAAAATCAAGCCACCACTCTTCTTGAGATCAAGCACCTGAGTATCAATGCGGAGTTCATTCATTTGGCGATTGGTCGGGTTCACTTGTCTGAGGTCAAGTTAGATGGCGTCAAAGTTCATCTCTTGCGTCAAGCCCAACAACAGGGGCCGCAGTGGAATGTGGTGCAATTGATTCAGGCGTTGCAAAAGAAAAATAAAGCCAAAGAGTCTCCTTCTACACTCAAGTTAGAGGTTGGGGACTTTCAATTGAGTCATGGATATTTATTGGTTCAAGATGAAGTGCAAAAGACTCAATATGAGTTCAGGCAAGTCAGTTTCAGTGCCAAAGATTTTGCCAACTACGCACAAACTGGGGCGCGTGGAGTTCAGAGTGACTACGACTTGCGCTTGAATAACATTGATATGGCGATTCCTGGTTCAGCGAACCGACTTAAGCTTTCCAAGCTTGGCTTGGGTGGTCACATTGATTTAAGTACTCAAGACAAACTCACTGCAAAGATTCTTTTGAGTATTGAAGAGTCAAGTATTCAGAGTCAATTGAACTATGACTTTAAGCAATCCGACCTCACGGGCCAAATTCAATTATCGCAAGTGCCCTTGGCACCGTTTATTTCACTTTTACCAACCAATCAAGCCCTGAAAACTCAAGAAGGTACTGTCAGTGCTCAATTACAAGTCAAAACCAACAAGAAGGGGTGGGCTGTTTTAGGGGATTTAGACTTTTCACGTTTGGTGATTGTGGAATCCTTGAGCAAAGAACCACTGCTGAGCTGGGACAAGGCTTATTTCTCAAAGTTTGAGTTAGATTTTTTAGAAAAAAATCAGCAACGCTTCAGTATTCAAGAGCTGGCTGTCACTAAGCCTGTGTTGCGTTTCATTATTGGAGAGGATAAGTACAGTAACTTTCGCCGGCTTTTCATGAAAAACCTAAGCGATCAGAAGGCCAGTACTGTAGCCGCAGACCAATCTGTGACCAATGAAGAGCAATCCATCAAAAGAAACGCTCAAAAAACAATTCAAAAGGATTCTGAAAAACCAAAATTTGAGGTAGATATCAAAGCTGTCAAGCTTCATCGAGGGAGCATGTATTTCTCTGATTTGTCCCTCAAGCCCAGATTTCAAACCCGCATACGCAACCTCAATGGCTCTTTGTTGGGGGTTAGTAATGTGCCAGGGCAATATGCCACCATTGCTCTCGATGGCACCGTTGATCGTCGCGGTAGCATGCGAGCCCGGGGGCAGGCTGCCTTTGAAGACCCTCGAAGAAATTCTGATGTATCAATCACATTTAGAAATTTACCTTTAGAAAGCATCAATCCTTATTCAATGACTTTCGCCGGTCACCGGATTGATGATGGTCGCATTGATGTAGATTTTCGTTACACCGCCAAAGAAGGTCAGTTGATTGGTAAGAATCATTTCTTGATTCGAAAAATCAAATTGGGTGAAGAAGTCCAAGACTTTAAAGGCACTCGTTTACCCATTGGTTTAGCCATTGCGGTCTTAGAAGATTCAGATGGCTTGATTGATGTGAATATTCCCATCAAAGGCAATGTGGATTCTCCTGAATTCAGTTTGGGGCACTTGTTTTGGCAAGCCCTTAGAAATGTCCTCAGTAGTATTGTCACAGCACCATTCAGAGCTTTAGCATCCTTATTGGGTGAAGAGGGTTTGGATGGTGTTTATGCGGCTCCTGGTGAGAGTGTGATCACTCCTCCTGAGCGCGAAAAATTAGAAAAAGTAGCGACTCTTTTATTAAAAAGAGACAAGGCACGCCTTGAGTTTTATGGCACCTATGATCCGCAGTTGGATCGGCAAGAGTTGGCGCGCGTCAATGCAGACAGAGCCATTTTGATTGCCGCCGGATTTAAGCTCAAGGAAGATGAACCTTTGCCCAATCCAAGTTTGGCTGACCCAAGGATTCAAAGTGGTCTTAAGTCAGCTTATGGTTCTCAAGTGGGACGCATCAAATTGATGCAGCAGCTCATTCAGTTGCCCAATAATCCCCAACGTTGGGAGACTTTGCGCAAAGAACTGATTCAAGCTCAAAACATCAGTGATGCAAAGCTAGTTGCTTTGGCCAATGCGCGTGCAAAAAATGCGCAAGATGTTTTCCTCAAAAAAGCACCTGATATGAAAAATCGAGTTCAGATGGGCCAAGTTCAAGTGGTCAAATCTGATTCAGAAGGAGTGCCTGTCGGCATTTCATTAATCACCCAATAAGACATTTTTAAGCATTCAGACAAGATAAGCCCAATATATGAACTCATTACTTCAAGGATTAAAGCAACGCTTGTTGGAACCCCCGATGCTCTATGTTTTGCCATTGCTATTCATTTTGCTCTTGGGCTTTTTGATTTGGTTTTTGATTCCCACGCCACCTAAAAAAATCACCATCACCACCGGAGCCGATAACGGTCTGTATTACCGTTTTGGTCAGCAACTGGCCAAAGAGTTGCTGAAAGAAAAAATCACTTTAGAAGTCTTGCCATCGGCCGGGAGTCTAGAAAATATCGAGCGCTTGAAACAATCGAACAGCAATGTTCATGTGGGTATTTTGCAAGGAGGAGTGGGTCAGGTTTCAGAGAACCCGAACATTTCTGCTTTGGCTTCGGTCTTTGATGAGCAAGTCTGGGTTTTTTATCGCAAAGCGGCCTTCAAAGAGGGTTTAACAAAGATGACCCAATTGAAAGGTAAGACCATTTCAATCGGGCCACAGGGCAGCGGCACACGTGACTTGGGTTTAAAACTTCTCAAGCTCAATCAAATTGATCTTCAGGCTGATCAACCGACCATTCAGTTGAAAGATTTCACGGCTTCACAGAGTTTGAAAGCTTTGCATGCCAATCAGTTGGATGCTGTGATGTTGGTCAGCGGCCCCCAGGCTCCAATTATTTTGGAATATTTACGCAGCCCTCACTTAGCCGTCATGAGTTTCGAGCAGGCCGATGCTTATGCCGTGCGTTTGCCATTCCTTAAAAAAGTTCTTGTGCCAAGAGGTGTGATTAATTTGGCGGAAGACTTGCCTAAAAAAGACATCACCATCCTCGCGGCACCCGCGGCCTTGGTGGTTCATGAAGATATTCATCCAGCCTTGATTACACCTTTAATGCGAGCGATGGAATCAAGCATCAGCCAAATGGGTTTACTGCAAAAAGAAGGAGTCTATCCTTCTGACAGCGGTTTTGCATGGCCACACAATGATGATGCCAAGCATTATCTAAAGAATGGCGCTTCTTTCTTGCATCGTCATTTGCCCTTCTGGAGTGTGGTTTGGGTCGATCGTGCGATTCGCATCATCTTGCCTCTCTTGGCGATTTTGATTCCGCTCTTTAATTACTTACCCAAGTTAATCACGATGAGTGTGGACGCAAAAACTTCTGCGATCTACAAGAAATTGCGAGCCCTAGAATTGTCAGTCGCGGCAAACCCTCAAAAACCATGGCAAGAAGATTGGCAGACCTTGCAAACACAAGCCATGGCCATGAGGGTGCCCAAGAAATACGCCGTGAAAGTCTATGAGTTGCGCATGTACCTCGAGATGGTCAGGGATAAATTGTCGCAAGCAAATTGATGGTCCCGCCAACAGGAATCGAACCTGTGTCTACCGCTTAGGAGGCAGTTGTACTATCCACTGTACTATGGCGAGCCTGATCACAAATAGGGCGCTAGCTTACCACCCGCAGAGTGTGAGAAGGGTGTTTGTCATCTCCACCATCATTTCAGGTTTGAGGTAAGCGCTAAACACCAAGGCCAACACAATCAAGATCAACGCCTTGATGAAGATTGATTGTTTAGACAATTTAGACATCATCACTTTTGCACTGTTCCACTCTTGTTTAGGCTGTTTGAACGTTGCGCGCGATTTCTTTTTCTTGAATCGGCCAGTTCGCCCATGCAGCAATGAGGCTAAGACCAATCGCAATCATCCAGACCAATTGGTAAGAGCCTGTGACATCGAACAGATAGCCTCCCAGATAAGCACCTAAGAAACCACCAATTTGATGTGAGAAGAAGGCAAAGCCTGAGAGCATGGAAAGATATTTAACGCCAAAGATATGCGCCACAATGCCGTTGGTGAGTGGCACAGTCGATAGCCATAAAAAGCCCATGAATGCAGCAAATAAATAAGCAGTCATTGGACTCAAGGGCAATGTGATGAATGCGGCGATCACCAATGCACGTGAACCATAAATGCCCGTCAAAATGAGATGCTTGGGATATTTTTGCCCTAATTTACCGGCACAGTAAGTGCCAAAGATATTGAATAAACCCACCAAAGCCAATGAGATGGTGGCTACTTCGGCACCACCAACCGTTGGATAGATGGCGGACATATCTTTGAGGTAAGGAGCCAGGTGAGCCCCAATGAACACCACCTGAAACCCACACACAAAATATCCGCCAATCAACAGTAGAAAGCTGCGTTGTTTAAATGCTTCTTGAATGGCCTGAGTGATGGTTTGATTATTGGTGGCTTGTGCTGGTGCATGATTTTTCTCACGCAAAAGAGAGCTCAAAGGAATGATGCAGCAAGTTAAAGCGGCCAAGATGAATAAAGCATGCTGTATGCCAAATTCACTGAGCAAGGCTTGCTCCACTGGAATCATTAAAAATTGTCCAAATGAGCCCATGGCAGCCGCAATGCCCATGGCCCAAACTCGTTTTTCTGGCGGGCAGTTGCGACCAATCACGCCGTACACCACGCTGTAGGTGGTGCATGACAGCGCTAGGCCTAACATCACGCCCGTGGTCAAGATAAAGCCTAAGCTGGTGCTTGAGAGCCCAGAACCCAATAAACCTAGGGCATACAAAAATCCGCCAAGGATCATGACTTTATAAGCACCTAAGCGATCAGCTAAACCGCCAAAGATGGGCTGCGTCATGCCCCACACCAAGTTTTGCAAAGCAATGGTCAGGGCGAAGGTTTCTCGACCCCATCCATTGGCTTGAGTCACAGGTAAATTGAATAAGCCAAAGCCATGACGTATACCCAAAGCGATGGTGATCACCGTGCCACCTGCCATTAGAACGGTGCCAAGACTGAGGCTTTTTTGAGTGGAGCTCATATGATTCCCTTACTGTGCAATTCTGCAATTTCAGTATCGCTCAGTTGCAGGCGTTCTTTCAGAATTTCTTGGGTGTGCTCACCCAATAAAGGTGGCGGACGTTTTTCCACCACGGGTGTTTCACTCAAATTCATGGGGCTGCGCACCAAATTGACTATACCTGCGCTGGGGTGAGGCATTTGCATTTGTATGCTTCTGGCCACCACTTGCTCGTTTTCAAAAACTTCTTGAAAGTTATTGATCGGTCCACAAGGCACGCCAGCTTGCTCCAAGGCATCAATCCATTCTTTCTTGGTTTTTTTGGCCACCATGGCTTGTAACAATGGCACCAACACCTCACGATGTCTGACTCGTTCTGGGTTGGTGGCAAAGCGTGCATCATCGGCCAAATGTTCTTCCTGACCCGCTTGGACAAAATGACGGTACTGGCCATCGTTACCGCAAGCCACGATGATCCAGCCATCTGAAGCTTTAAAGGTTTGATAGGGAACAATGTTGGGGCTGGCATTGCCCCAGCTCTTGGGTGGTACTCCGCTGGCCAAATAGTTGCTGGCCACATTGGCCATGGTGGCAATTTGCACATCCAGGAGTGCCAAATCAATGTATTGACCTACCCCTGTTCGGTCGCGATGCACCACAGCGGCCAAAATGGCCGAGGTGGCATACATGCCTGTGAAAATATCTGCAATGGCAACGCCTGCTTTTTGTGGTCCGCCACCCGGTAAATCTTCTTTTTCTCCGGTGACACTCATAAAGCCACCCATGCCTTGGACGATAAAGTCATAGCCCGCTCGATGAGCATAGGGTCCAGTTTGACCAAAACCCGTGATAGAACAATAGATTAGATCCTTTTTAAGGGCTTTGAGGCTTTCATAATCCAGGCCATATTTCTTTAATTGGCCCACTTTGTAGTTTTCAATCACCACATCGGTCTCTAAAACCATCTTTTTGATGATTTCTTGACCTTCTTGG
>CAYVBV010000070.1:0-1150 GCA_964449745.1 uncultured Polynucleobacter sp.
TTTCTCCACACATCGACACGATCCAAAAGATCCAGCAAGTTTTCTGCGTTTGAAGATTGAGTTAGCCTTGTACTTAATTCAAAAGTTAAAACAGCGTACTCTTTACATTCAGAGGGTATGCCCCACATGCTGGCCCACTGCTGAATCACCTGAATATCTAGGCCCGCAGTCAAAGTTGCATAGCGTTGCGCCAAATTGAAATTTAATTGCGCAGCTTTATTTAAAACGACAAACTTGTTTGAATTTTTTTGGGGCAACTTTGGAAAAAATTGATCTAAGACTTCTATTTCTGTTAGCGCTTCAAACATTCTTGCGGGATGCGAAGACATTAAACCTTTAGAAATTTCTTGCCAAACTCTCTCTTTAACCAAAGCCTCTAATTCACCTGCATCTTTCATCTTTTTCAAAAGATCTAAAGTAGTAGGATGAATTTGAAAATCTGGAAAGCGCGCCGCAAAACGAGCTAAACGCAACAAACGCACAGGGTCTTCACTATAGGAGTCACTGACATGCCTGAATAAATGGGCCTGAAGATCTTTCTGTCCGCCACAAGGATCAATGACTTCACCCACAGGAAATCCATTGTCATCCGCCAACCTGGCCATGGCATTGATGGTTAAGTCTCGCCTCGCCAAGTCCTGCTCAAGAGTTACCCCGGGATCCGCATGAAAAACAAATCCTTTATACCCAGGTGACACCTTGCGTTCAGTTCTGGCCAAGGCATATTCAGCGTGGGTAACTGGATGAAGAAATACAGGAAAGTCTTGCCCAACCGGCACGAAACCTTTTTGAATCATTTGCTCGGGAGTCGCTCCAACCACGACATAATCAATATCCTTGATGGGCAAACCCATCAATTGATCTCGAATAGCGCCACCCACCACATAAATCTTCACTTAATTAAAACTTCCAATGATTTTGGGCTGATTGAAAAAACGGTTTCTAAGCAATTTTCTGAGCCAGCTGGTAAGACATTGTCTTCTTTCATGGAAGCCAAATTATCACGAGACATCAAAGTTGGTCCAGGCATCAACTCAAGGGCCAACGCTTGAACATACGCCAAAGAGTTTGGCAAAGGAATGACCCAGCTTTGTTTACCCCCCAAGGAGCCTGCAAATTTAACCAATTCAGCCAATTGGTAAATTTGTGG
>CAYVBV010000070.1:1250-9726 GCA_964449745.1 uncultured Polynucleobacter sp.
CTACCCGTACTACTTGCACCTAGAGCGCTCATATGAATATAGCGCTTTAAATGCTTTGCACTCATGGCTGCAATGATTTTTTGCGTCAACTCCACATGATTCTTTTTAAATCCAGGACCATACGGATTACCTGTTTTGTCATGCAATACGCCCACCAAATTAATTACGATTCCATTTGGGCCTATTCGTTGACATAAATCATCTAGCACGCTTGGATCGTGAATATTGGCTTGAACAATTTGTAATTTTGGCAAAACCCAGAGGTCTTTAGCGTCATTGGGTCGGCGCGTAGGCAATAAAACACTATAACCAAGGACGCTCAAGCGCATGGCAATTTGCTGACCAATAAATCCACTGCCGCCAATCAATAGAATTTTTAATTCACTCATTATGGCAACTCCGATAAAACAGAAGCTTTGGGAGTCACCATACCCAACTGCTGCTTTAATGACGGTGACTTTGAGCCAGACATGGCAGTGTAGTAACTTGAATTAGCCAAGACATTTTTAACGTATCCGCGCGTTTCATTAAAAGGAATTGTTTCGGCAAATATGGCGCCTTCAACTGCTCTTGGCAATTTTTCGCGCCATATTTTAGGGCGCCCAGGCCCCGCATTGTATGCGGCAGACGCCAAGGCCCATGAGCCATCCAAATCTTGGAGAACCATGTTTAAATAATTGCTACCCAAAGTTAAATTAACCTTCATGTCATCTAGTTGGCTAGTTTTAAAATTATTCATGCCAATTTTCTTGGCGACATATCTGGCCGTAGCGGGCATGACTTGCATCAACCCAGATGCACCGACGTGAGAGCGCGCATTCATAATGAATCGAGATTCTTGACGTATTAATCCGTAAGCCCAGTTCGTATCTAATCCAATTGAATTCGCAATTGGACTTAACGACTCTTTAAATGGTGTTGGGTAACGCAAACTAAAGTCATGTTCTAATTTTGTACGGTCAGCAGTATTTACAGCACGATCATAAAAACCAATTCTCTTGGCATACTCAGCGGCAGCAATCAATTGCTTATCGCTAAAACCCCTTAGCTCCCAATTCCACTCACGATTACCTTCAAATCTTAAGCCTAGCTCATAAAAGCGCGCTGCACGGGTAAATCCTTTATTGGATGACATTTGTTTGACCAAAGATTCATCCGCTGGAACACGCTTGGGAACATAAATTTTCATCCCTAAATCTTCTCTGGCCAGTTGACCATAAAAGCTATATTGATCTGCCAATGCTTGCCATGATTCTTTTGCCAGAGAGTCATCGCCCAATTCTTTTTGAGCCCTGCCATACCAATAAGTCCAAGCGGGATCTTTCTTACGCACAGAAGGATTCATGTGTTCAATGGATTCTTTGACCATTAACCAATCGCCTTCACGCAAGGCAACTCTAACCTTCCACTCTTGAGACTCAGGTGTTAATAAATGATGATGGCCCAAATCATGTTGGGACTTAAAGGCCTTGTAGGCATTTCGATCGACACGTTTGGCAAGAAACTGGCCGATGCTTGCCCAGGCCGCAACAGTATTTTCTCTATTGGTACGCCACGCTCTTTTATCAAATTCTTTAAATGCTTGGTCTGGTTTTTTTCTGGCTAATTTAATGATGTCAGCAATAGAGTCATCTACATCAAATCGTTTTGATAGTGTTTCAAAGTTATTTTCAAGCGCCATTCTTGAAAAAGTTATGAGCTCTGATTTAGACAATCCACCGACTTGATACAACATTTGAGCCAACTCAGGACAGGCCTCACCAAAATACTGTGCATCTAATAAAATGCCTTTAAGCTCAATACCTAATTGTTTGGGATCTTCACCCTTTGCTTGTCTTGATTGCAAGGCATAGCATTTAACCTGTGTGTCATCATCAAGAACAAACTGACTGTACTCATGATCAAATTGACCCCAATCTTTTCTTTTTCCCAACACCAATAGCCAGTCATTGCGCATACGATCAGCAATGGCAGAACCCACATGTTTTTTTAGAAACTCATTGACCGCAAGGTCAGCGGTAGTTTCTGCCTTGACCTGGCTACTCTTATCAAACAATTGCGGTTTAATCTGAAAATAAGACACGTAGTCACTTAAGTCGTATTGAGACAACTTAGACCCCAAAGCTCTTGCCTTGGTGGCATCATTACTTTTTGAGGCTTCTCTTAACTCAATAAACAACTTATCTTCTGGACTCAAGCCACCTTGCGCTTGCTTTTTTTTAGAAATACTAGGCGCTTGCTTTTCTGTTTTAGCCAAAAGGGGAGAAGATGCAAGCATCCCACCAACTAAAATTGGCAAAATAAATTTATTAATCAATTGAGTATTTTTTCGTTGTAGCATAGCCCTAATCATGCCTGATTTTTAACATTTTTGAATAGCTAAATTTACCTTGGATTCACTGAGACAACAATTATTAGCAAAGAGGCTGAATCTTGCTCAAGATCTGGCTTTACAAGCTCACCTTGAATCAATGGCCGTTGATTTTTTTAATCATTTAAAAGCCGATTGTGTCGCCATTTACTGGCCCATTCAGGGGGAGCCAGATCTCAGATCAATAGCACTGAAATGGTTAGCAAAAGACCCTTCTAGAAAGCTTGCTTTACCGGTTGTTAAACCCAATGCCCCCTTAACATTTGCCATCTGGAATAAAGACTCGACATTAATTAAAGGGCCCCAGGGAATTCCTGAGCCCACAATTGGATCAAACTGTGTTCAGCCGGATGTCATCATGATTCCTTGCTTAGGATGGTCTTTCCAAAATAATCAATTTTGGAGAATTGGATATGGCGGCGGCTTCTACGATCGAACTCTTTCAAACATGAAAGACAGAGGCCTTTCATATCAAGCGATTGGGGTGGGCTATCGGAGCCTAGAAGTGAAAGAGGGCGACTGGCGCCCTCAAACACATGATCAAGCACTTGACTCAGTGCTTTTGATTTAACAATTAAGCCATTAAATCTAAATTTTTAGCAATTGCCAAAGTGGTCTCAGCTTGATTCAGGCTATAGAAATGCAAACCGGGGGCACCAGCCACTCTCAGTTGATCACATAAATCAGTGATGACATCAAGACCAAAAGACTTAATTGAGGCCACATCATCGCCAAAGGCTTGCAATCTCAAGCGAATCCAGCGCGGAACTTCAGCACCACAAGCATCAGAAAAACGGAGTAACTGCGTGCTATTCGTGATTGGCATTATTCCAGGCACAATCGGCTGATCAACGCCCAACTTGTATGCTTCATCCACGAATCTAAAATAAGCGTCGCTATTAAAGAAATACTGGGTAATTGCAGAATCAGCACCCGCTTTCATTTTGTTAGCAAAGCATTGAATGTCATCAGACATTGACTTAGCTTGTGGATGCATTTCAGGATATGCCGCCACTTCAATATGAAAATGACTGTCTGTTTCTGAACGAATAAATCTCACTAACTCATCAGCATGATGAAACTCACCATATTGACCCATGCCTGAGGGCAGATCACCACGTAAAGCAACGATTCGACGAATTCCTAAATCTTTGTATTGATTCAAGAGCGCGCGAACTTTTTCCTTGGAGCTGCCCACACAAGATAAATGAGGCGCAGCCTGTTGGCCGGCCTCATGAATCTCTTTAACAGTGGCTAAAGTGCCATCTTGGGTTGACCCACCCGCGCCAAAAGTGACAGAAAAGAAAGTGGGCTTAAGTGCCAAGGCCAACTGCTCACGAACAGACCGAAGCTTCGTTGCTCCTTCTTCTGTTTTAGGCGGGAAAAACTCGACGCTTAATTCCATTTCTTATCTTTCTACTTTTTCTTTTTCAAAGGCTTAATAACGATATGTGTCAGGCTTGTAAGGGCCCTCTTTTTTCACATTGATATAGTTGGCTTGCTGATCAGTCAACTCGGTCAATTGAGCATTTAATTTGTTCAATTGCAAACGAGCCACCTTTTCATCCAAGTGCTTAGGCAATGTGTAAACGCCCACAGGATACTTACCTGTTCCTGCAGTTGTCCACAATTCAATTTGGGCAATCGTCTGATTCGCAAATGATGAGCTCATCACATAAGAAGGGTGTCCTGTACCGCAACCCAAGTTCACTAGACGACCTTTGGCCAAAATAATGATGCGCTTTTCTGGCTGACCATTGCTCGCAGGGAAAATCACATGATCAACTTGTGGCTTAATCTCTTCCCACTTGTATTTTTCAATGCCCGCAATATCAATCTCATTATCAAAGTGGCCAATATTACAAACAATGGCCTGATCTTTCATTTTGATCATGTGATCATGAGTAATCACGTGATAGTTACCTGTTGCAGTTACAAAAATGTCGGCCTTATCAGCGGCGTAATCCATCGTCACAACACGGTAACCTTCCATCGCAGCCTGAAGAGCACAAATTGGATCAACTTCAGTCACCCAAACCTGTGCAGACAATGCGCGAAGAGCCTGTGCTGAACCCTTACCCACATCACCATAACCAGCCACCACGGCCACTTTACCGGCAATCATGACATCTGTAGCACGCTTGATGCCGTCAACCAATGATTCACGGCAACCATACAAATTATCAAATTTGCTCTTGGTCACTGAATCATTCACGTTAATGGCTGGGAACTTGAGTTCACCCTTAGCATGCATCTGGTACAAGCGATGAACACCAGTTGTGGTTTCTTCTGTCACGCCTTTTACTTTTTCAAGACGCACTGAATACCATGTTGGATCAACTTTCAACTTGGCTTTGATTGAAGCAAACAACACAGTTTCTTCTTCGCTGGTGGGGTGATTTAAAACAGATAAATCTTTTTCTGCTTTGGTACCCAAATGCAACAACATAGTGGCATCACCACCATCATCCAAAATCATGTTGGAGTAACCACCATCTTGCCACTCAAAAATCTTGTGAGTGAAATCCCAGTATTGCTCAAGCGTCTCACCTTTGATTGCAAATACAGGTGTACCGTTTGCAGCAATTGCCGCGGCGGCATGATCTTGTGTTGAAAAAATATTGCATGAGGCCCAACGCACTTCGGCGCCCAATGCTTCTAATGTCTCAATCAACACGGCTGTTTGAATGGTCATATGCAAAGAGCCTGTGATGCGAGCACCACGCAAAGGTTGGCTAGCAGCAAACTCTTCACGAATTGCCATTAAACCTGGCATTTCAGTTTCAGCAATGGTGATTTCTTTGCGACCCCAATCAGCCAATGAAATATCAGCGATTGCACAATCTGTGAAGTTTTTTAAATCCATTGGTTTGTTCATTTCCACTCCAAGCTAGTAAAGAAGTTTTTGGAGGGCAAATAAAAAAAGCCCGCCAACCAATCACTTCTCAGGTTAGCGAGCGTCGTTGCTAAAGGCCTTTGCCTCCCCCTAAGCCTAGGGCGTTAGTTCAATCTAACGCCTCGCAACGCTCCTTAGGGGTTTTGAAAAATTATAAACCAGCCGCTGCTTTTAATGCTGCAGCCTTGTCGCGAGCTTCCCAAGTGAACTCAGGCTCTTCACGACCAAAGTGTCCATAAGCGGCTGTCTTACGGTAGATGGGTCTTAAAAGATTGAGCATTTTTACGATTCCCTTTGGTCTTAAATCAAAGTGAGCACGCACTAACTCTGCAATCTTCTCATCAGAGATTTTGCCAGTTCCGTAGGTGCTGACCATCACAGAGGTTGGTTGTGCCACACCAATCGCATAAGAAATTTGCACCAAACACTTGCTGGCTAAACCGGCTGCCACAATATTTTTAGCCACGTAACGGCCCGCATAAGCAGCAGAACGATCGACTTTGGATGGATCCTTGCCTGAGAAAGCGCCACCGCCGTGAGGCGCTGCGCCACCGTAGGTGTCCACAATAATTTTGCGGCCCGTTAAGCCACAATCACCTTGTGGGCCGCCAATCACAAATCGCCCGGTTGGATTAACCAGGTACTTAATTTCACCCTTGATCAGTTCTTTTGGAAGAACTGGTTTGATGATTTCTTCAATCACGGCTTCACGAAGTTTTTCCAAAGAGATGTCTGGTGAATGCTGTGTTGATAGAACAACTGTATCAATAGAATCGGGCTTGCCATCAACATATCGCAAGGTCACTTGTGACTTGGCGTCTGGACGTAACCAGTTCAAACGACCATCACGACGCAAGTCAGCTTGACGCTCAACCAATCGATGTGACAAGTAGATGGGTAAAGGCATTAACTCTGGGGTTTCATCAACCGCATATCCAAACATCAAGCCTTGGTCGCCAGCGCCTTGATCTAAACCATCGTCATGCGCCTTATCAACACCTTGAGCAATGTCAGGACTTTGTTTGTCATAAGCCACCAACACCGCGCAGCCTTTGTAATCAATGCCGTACTCGGTGTTGTCGTAACCAATTTGACGAATCGTGTCACGTGCAACGTTGATGTAATCGACGTTCGCTGTGGTTGTGATTTCACCCGCCAAAACAACCAAGCCGGTATTGCATAGTGTTTCTGCAGCTACGCGAGCTGTAGGGTCTTGCGCCAAGATGGCATCAAGAATTGCATCAGAAATCTGATCAGAAACTTTGTCTGGGTGGCCTTCAGAAACTGACTCTGAAGTGAAGAAATAATTATTTGCCATTGAATGCTCCATAGTTAAGTCACCGACAACACGTGCCGAGTATTACCAAGAGCGGCGACGCTTTAGCGGATAGTTTTAATTCGCCCCGCAAGTTGTCTTAACTCGGCGAATAGCCTAAATTCTATAACATTCTCATTTTTACCTGCAAGCCTGTATATTTACCCCTATGACAAGTACAACTTTACGCTTTACCAAAATGCATGGGGCTGGCAATGATTTCATTGTCTTGGATGGCATTTCTCAAGATTTATCAAAGATCACAAAAGCTCAATGGCAAGCAATGGCCCATCGACAATTTGGCATTGGCGCCGATCAAATTCTATTGGTTGAAAAACCAACGGTGGCCGGTGCCGAATTTCGTTACCGCATCATCAATTCAGATGGCGGTGAAGTAGAACAGTGCGGCAATGGATCTCGTTGCTTTGTCCGATTTGTCAGAGAAAAAGGGTTAACTAAGAATCGCAGCGTTAAAGTTCAAGTGGCGCACACCACTCTCACCTTAAGTGAGAATGATGATGGTCAAGTGACCGTTGACATGGGCGAGCCCATCCTAAATTCAGACGAAGTGCCCTTTCATGCCAAAGAATTGCGTTCGATGACTGAAGGTGCTGCCACTCTTTATGAGCTCAATCTAAACAACGACAAGGCTTGGATTCATGCTATCTCCATGGGCAATCCTCATGCCGTTCAAATTGTTGATGATGTTAATTTGGCCCCGGTTTTGTCTCAAGGTCCTCTAATTGAGTCACACGCTTCATTTCCAAAGCGCGTGAATGCCGGATTTATGCAAATACTCAATCGACATGAGATTAAATTACGCGTTTTTGAAAGAGGTTCTGGAGAGACCCTAGCCTGTGGCACGGGCGCATGTGCCGCAGTGGTTTCAGGCATTCTTCGAGGCCAACTAGACTCACCTGTCACGGTTCATACGCGCGGGGGTGATTTAATGATTGCTTGGGCAAATCAAACTTCACAAGAAAACTCAGTGATGATGACAGGGCCTGCACAAACTGTATTTGAGGGCGAGATTAATCTCAACGATCTCAAGTTAAGCACAGCCCCTTAGTCAAATACCGTATTGGTCTCGATAAGCTTTCACAGCCGGCAAGTATTGCTGTAAATCGGCGCTTTGGCTAGACTCTAAAAATTTCATGAGGCTGGCCAAGTTTGCAATGGATACCACTGGCATACCAAATTCTTTCTCAACATTTTGAACAGCTGAACTGCCACCAATATCAGTGGCAGTTCCTGATCTCTCCATCCGATCCAATGCAATCAGAACTGCAGCAGGAGTGGCTCCCGCATGACGAATGATGTCTACTGACTCGCGCACTGAAGTGCCCGCAGAAATCACATCATCAATAATGACGATACGACCTTTTAAAGGTGCGCCGACCAAAGTGCCACCTTCGCCATGATCTTTGGCTTCTTTGCGATTAAAGCAGAAAGGCACAGAACGACCCATGGCAGCCAAAGCCACTGCTGTGGTTGCGGCCAAAGTAATTCCCTTATAGGCAGGACCAAACAACATGTCAAACTCAATGCCAGAGTTAATCAATGCCTTTGCATAAAACTCTCCCAAGGACTTTAATAATGCACCGTCATTGAAACCGCCCGCATTAAAAAAGTAAGGAGATAATCGTCCCGCTTTTGTTTTAAATTCGCCAAAAGCCAGAACTTTGGCATCTAGGGCAAAATGAATAAATTCGTTTTTAAAATTTTCTTGATTGGAAGTCATAACCGAGATGTTACGCATCATTACCGCCAACCTCAATGGTATTCGTTCAGCAGCTAAAAAAGGATTCTTTGAATGGGTCCAAAAACAAAGCCCAGACATCCTTTGTATTCAAGAACTTAAAGCCCAAGAAGCCGATTTAGACGAATCTTTGAT
>CAYVBV010000071.1:0-9626 GCA_964449745.1 uncultured Polynucleobacter sp.
CCTGCAAAAGGACCTGAATATTAGCAGAAAAGCCCTTAGCTATCAATTGTTTATAACGTCTATCGGCCCTTGCTTCGGCCGTGGCAGTCAAAAACACCTTGGTTTTTGCATCGGTGAAAATCACACTGGCCATGTCGCGACCATCGGCCACCAATCCTGGGCTTTGTCTAAAAGCTTGCTGTCTGGCAACCAATGCTTGGCGAACTCCTGGATGAACAGCAACTTCTGAAGCACGCTTACCCATGGCTTCTTGGCGAATGGCTTCAGACACATCCTGTCCATCAAGAAGAATCTTATCTCCTTGAAAAATAACGTTTAAATTTTGTGCAATCGGTATTAAATCGGCCTCAACCGCCGTTGGAATACCCTGCTGAAAACTGGCCAAACCCACCAAACGATACAAAGCACCACTATCCAAATAGTGATAACCCAAGCGCTCAGCCACCAATTGAGCCACCGTTCCTTTACCCGAAGCAGTGGGTCCATCAATCGCAATCACGGGAATATTTGAAGGTTTTAATGAGGTCATAGGGTTTATTTTTTCAGTTTTATGACAAGACTTAGGTCTTTTAATTTTTATAAATATTTCTTAATGTGAAATCCAATGTGGTTTTTTCGACTCAATTGAGGCAGGTTTTGAATCAAAAGCTATGCCTTCAGTTGAGCCACAAAAGCAGCAATCGATAAGCAAGATGTTAGTCCAGGTGACTCCATACCCAACAAATTAATCAAACCAGGCACACCATGTTGCACTTCTGTTTGAATCAAAAAGTCTGCAGAAGGATCTTTGGGACCGCTGATTTTGGGTCGAATCCCCGTGTAAGCGGGACTGACATCTTTTGCGGTGACTTCTGGATAGTAACGCGCCACCGCTTCGATGAAACGCTGCTTGCGAGACTCATCAAAGGCGTAATCAACCCCATGAATCCATTCAATATCGGGACCAAAGCGCACTTGCCCACCCATGTCCAAAGTGACATGAACACCCAGGTAACCATGTCCAGCCACGGGATAAATCAAATGCTTGAATGGGCTTTTACCTCCCATAGTGAAGTAATGGCCAATCGCGTAATACTCCTGAGGAATTGTTTCAGGAAGGATGCCCTCAATCGATCGCGCCACTGCACAGGCATGAAGACCGGCTGCATTGATGACAGTTTTGGCCAGAATCAAACTTTGATCAGTATCATTCAATTGAATCTGAATACCCGATGAAACTGCACGACCCGACTCCACCGGAGAATTTGGAATGTAGTTGCCTCCAGCATTTTCAAAATCACCCAATAGAGACAACATCAGTGCATGACTATCAATGATGCCGGTACTGGGCGATATGACTGCGCCAAACGCTTGCACATGAGGCTCTAATTCTTTGAGTTCTGCTTGGCTGATGCGCCTTAAATCATTCACACCATTGATACGCGCTGCTTCAATGTAACCATCTAACTTATTCAATTCATCTTCTTGAGTGGCCACAATGAGCTTGCCAATTTGCTGATGAGGAATGTTACGCTCTTTGGCGTAGGCATAAAGCAACTGCTTGCCTTGCACACAATGCAAAGCTTTCAAAGAACCGGCAGGGTAGTAAATGCCTGCATGGATGACTTCAGAGTTTCTTGAACTGGTCTCCATGCCAAAGCCTTCATTCTTTTCTAAAAGAATGACTTCGCGACCTTGCAACTGCAACTCACGAGCAACAGCTAGACCAATGACACCTGCGCCAATGACAATGACATCGCACTCAAAATCATGCTCAGTTTTCATATCAGGTCAGAATGGAACTTTTGGCTATTTGCGCGAAGGCAAGGAAGTAATCGGGGAATGTTTTCGCCACACACGCAGGTTCATTGATGCGCACTTTGAGAGGTCCCAAGGCTGCCAATGAAAAACACATGGCCATGCGATGATCATCATACGTATCAATGCCCTCATCGGGAGTTTTCCAAGAAACAGGTGGCGTCACACGAATAAAGTCATCACCCGATTCAACCAGGGCACCCATTTTTTGTAATTCTTTGGCCATGGCAGCAATGCGATCGGTTTCTTTGACCTTCCAACTCGCAATCCCTCTTAAAGTCGTAGATCCTTCTGCAAACAACGCTGCAACTGCCAATGTCATCGCAGCATCAGGTATCGCTAGGCAATCAATATCAATGCCCTGCAAACGACCCGTCGGGGTATCGACACCCCTGACCTCAATCCAATCATCTCCAGCCATGACATTGGCGCCCATTTGATTCAAAGCATCCGCAAAAGCTACGTCTCCTTGAATGCTATTACGGCCCACGCCAGTGACTCTCACGGGTCCGCCCGCGATAGCGCCAGCAGCCAAAAAATAAGAGGCAGAAGAGGCATCGCCCTCAACAAATAAAGTTCCAGGACTACTGTAGGGCTGACCTGAATTGGCTGGAATATAAAAACGCTGCCATTGATCATTGCGAACTTCAACGCCAAAACGACTCATGAGTTTGAGCGTGATATCAATGTATGGTTTTGAAATCAATTCACCAATCACTTCGATACAAATTTCTTTTTTAGCCACCAAAGGCAAAGCCATGAGTAAGGCAGTTAAAAATTGACTTGAAACATCACCACGGACTTTGATGACCTCGTCTGTGCGTATCTGCCCTTTTGACAGCTTAATGGGTGGATAACCTTCATTCTTTTCATAGACTACTTGAGCACCAACCATGCGCAAACCATCGACCAAATCACCAATGGGGCGCTCATGCATCCGAGGTACCCCATGTAAACGATAGTCTCCACCCAAGATAGCTAAAGCTGCTGTCAAAGGACGAATCGCAGTACCCGCATTACCCATGAATAATTCGGCTTGTTGATTGGGTAAGTGTCCAGAGCAACCTTCGACCACACAATCACCGTCGGTCTCGTTGAGTTTGACACCCAAGGTCTTGAGTGCGGCGCGCATCACTTGTGTGTCATCAGCATCCAGCAAGCCTTTTAAGCGGGTTGTTCCAGAGGCCAATGCAGATAAAAGCAAGACTCGATTGGAAATACTTTTGGACCCAGGAAGAGCCACCACACCTTCAGCCCTTTGATACGGGCCCAGCTCTAAAAACTCAATCACACCATCACTCATCAACGGCCTTCCCACTTTTGACGCTCAACACTGGCTCGTGTGAATGCTTTTAATAATGCCTCGCCATCCTCTTTGGCAATCATGTCTCGTATCAGCTTGGTGAGATTGAGATACTGATCCATCTCTTTAAGAAGCGCTGTTTTATTAGCCAAACTGATGTCGCGCCACATTTCTGGGCTTGAACCTGCAATACGAGTGAAATCTCTAAATCCTGCACCCGCATGACCCAACTTGATATTCGCATCCTCTGAATTGGCTACCTGCAACATCAGGGCAAAAGACAAAATATGTGGCAAATGTGAAATCGAGGCAAATACCGCATCATGTTGTAAAGCAGACATGCGGTGAGTCAAAGCACCAGTGGTCAACCAAAATTGATCAATCGCATCGATGGCCGCTGGAGAGTTTTCTTGCAAAGGACAAAGAATGACTTCTTTTCCTTGATACAAGTCAGTCTTGGCAGCGATGGCTCCATGTTGAGCTCCACCGGCAATGGGGTGTGCTGGCACAAATTGAGCCACCTTATCACCCAAAGCAGTTTTTGCAGCCATGATCACGTCTGACTTGGTACTTCCAGCATCAGTGATTAAAGCATTTGGCTTGATATGCGGCTCGATGGCATGAAGCACTGAAAATGTTTGTGCCACAGGAACACACACAACCATCACATCGGCTTCTTTAGCACATTGCTCAAGACTCACCGCCTCATCAATTGCTCCCATTTGAAGAGCTGAATCTAGATTAGCTTTGGATCGGCCCACCCCTAAAACTCTCTGGAAGGTCTTAGCATTTTTGTGCGCCAACCCCAGCGAAGCGCCAATCAAACCAACACCAATGATGCCAAGAGTCAAAGAAGTTTGAGTTGCTTTAGAGCTCATTTATTTAAAATCTTTTTCAATGCTGCGATGAATGCATCATTTTCTTGTGGCAAACCAATCGATATTCTCAACCATTCAGGCAAACCATAATTCCCCACAGGTCTGACAATCACACCTGCTTTTAGTAATTCTAAATTGACTACGGCTCCCGCATTGGGAGTATCCCCCACCTTCACCAACACAAAATTGCCAGAAGAAGGTAAATACTTCAAACCCATCTGATCAAATGCTCGAGTCAACTGGAGATACCCAGCACGATTGAGTTCGTAACATTTTTTCAAAAACTCCACATCCGCCAAAGCAGCAATGGCTGCCGCTTGAGCCAAACTATTGACATTGAATGGTTGACGGATGCGGTTTAATAAATCAGTGATGTTATTTTGGGCAATGCCATAACCAATGCGCAAACCCGCCAATCCATAAGCCTTTGAAAAACTGCGCGACACAATCACATTAGGGTATTGACGCACCCAAGCAATCGCATCGTATTGTTGCTCAGGGGTTAAAAATTCGTTGTAGGCCTCATCAATCACCACTACCACATGACTCGGAACCTTCTCTAGGAAAGCAGCAATCTCAGCCGCCGTTAAAAAAGTTCCCGTTGGGTTATTGGGATTCGCCACAAATACCAAACGAGTTTTTGCAGTGATGGCTTTGAGCATGGCCGAAAGATCATGGCCATAGTCTGATGTGGCAGGCACTTCGATTGCTTTACCACCCACCGCTTGTGTCGCGAGTGGATAAACAGCAAAAGCATGTTTGGAAAAAACAACTTCATCACCTTCTTGAGCCACAGCTCTCGCAGTCAATTCAAGAATGTCATTACTGCCATTGCCCAAGGTAATCCATTCGACTGGCACGTTCAATTTTTTGGCCAGCGCATTCTTCAATTCAAAGCCATTTGAATCAGGGTAACGCCCCAAATCTTCAGCTGCTTGAGCCATGGCTTTTTTGGCAGACTCCGGCATACCCAATGGGTTTTCATTGGAAGCCAACTTCACAATTTTGGTCTCATCCAAACCAAACTCACGTGCCACTTCACTGATGGGCTTACCACCCACATATGGAGCAATCGCTCTAACGTGACTTAACCCAATTACTTGTGAGCTTGCTTGCCCAACATCGTTGGCCATGATTACGCTTCCTAAAATTTAGTGACTACGAGGGTAAGAACCCAAGTTTTTAAAGAATGCTGCTTCAGCCTGCAACTCCGTCAAAGCTGCAGCAACTTTGGGGTCACTGGCATGACCATCCATGTCAATGTAGAAAAAGTATTCCCAAGTGCCCCGTCTTGCTGGACGAGACTCCAAGCGGTTCATAGAAACGCCATGTTTAGCCAAAGGAGCGAGTAACTGATGAACAGCACCAGGTTTATTGGTCACTGACAAAATCACTGAAGTCTGATCTTTACCTGAAGGTTGGCAAGAACCATGACTGATCACCACAAAGCGTGTGCGATTGTGTGGGTCATCTTGTATCTGACTTTGTACCGCTTGCAAACCATACTGTTGTTGCGCACTGTCACCGGCAATAGCAGCCACTGTGGGGTCTTGAGAAGCGAGCTTAGCGGCTTCACCATTGCTACTCACCGCCTGACGATCTAACTTTGGAGCATTGCTTGATAACCAACGTTGACATTGCGCCAAGGCTTGAGGGTGAGCCAAGACTCGAGTCACCCCATCTAAATTTCCTGATTTAGTTAACAAATGATGCTTAATGGCCAAGGCCACTTCACCTGTGATTTTTAAATCAGTATCGAGTAACAAGTCTAAGGTTCTAGAAATCGCGCCTTCGGATGAGTTTTCTACCGGAGCCACACCAAAATCAGCCGAGCCGGCATCCACAGCACGGAATACTTCATCAATACTGGAACACGGCACTTTGCTAATCGATTGTCCAAATTGAGCGAAAGCAGCTTGCTCTGAAAATGTGCCTGCTGGACCTAAATAAGCAATTCTTATTGGTGCTTCCAAAGCACGACATGCGGACATGATCTCGCGCCAGATTGCCGTAATGCCATCAGCCGCCAAAGGACTTTTATTTTTTGCAATCAAGCCATCAATCACTTGACGCTCGCGCTCAGGACGAAAGACGGGCGCATTGACATCGTGTTTGATCTTGCCCACCGCTTGCGCAGCCTCAGCACGAGCAGCCAATAACTCTAAGAGTTGTTGATCAATGGAATCAATGCGTGCGCGCAAAGGCGCTAAATCTTTGTCATCAGCAGCCACGTTCAAACTCCTTCATGTAGTCCACCAAGGCTTGCACACCTGCCATCGGCATGGCGTTATAAATACTGGCTCGCATACCACCCACACTCTTGTGACCTTTGATGTTCATAAGACCACGTTTAGCAGCACCTTCTACAAATGAATCATTGAGAGATTCATCTTTTAAATAGAAGGTGACATTCATGCGTGAGCGGCAAGCACGATCGACTTTGGATGTAAATAAACTGCTGTCATCAATGCATGCGTACAAAAGATTAGATTTAGCAATATTCTGTTTTTCCATGGCAGCCACACCACCTTGGCGTTTCAACCATTTAAAAACCAAACCAGCCAAGTAGATACTGTAAGTGGGTGGCGTATTCAACATGGAATCATTTTCAGCCTGCTTGGCCCAATCCCACACCATCGGCGTGATTGGCATCGCATGGCCCAATAAATCTTTACGCACAATCACAATACTCAAGCCCGCAGGACCAATGTTTTTTTGTGCACCACCAAACAGTACTCCAAAGTCATTGATGTCAAATACACGAGACAAGATATTGCTAGACACATCAGCGACCAAGGGCTTACTCACCTTGGGTACTTGTTGAAATTCCACACCACCGACTGTTTCATTCGAACAAATATGGACGTAAGCGGCATCATCAGATAACTGCCAAGTGGCTTGATCTGGAATAGAGGTAAAACCATTATCTGCACTGGAGGCTGCCACATGAGCTTGCCCGTATTTAGCCGCCTCTTTGACAGATTTTTCTGTCCAAATGCCCGTGACCACAAAATCTGCTTTCGGACCATTCTTGGCCAAAGGCATCAAATTCATTGGAATCGCTGCATTCTCACCAATTGCCCCGCCTTGCAAAAACAAAACGGCATAATTTTCAGGAATGCTCATGAGCTCACGCAAATCAGCTAAAGTTTCTTCGTAGCAAGCCATGAATGGCTTACCGCGATGACTGACTTCCATGACGCCCATGCCCAACCCATTCCAGTTAAGCATTTCATCGGCCGCTTGTTTTAAAACTTCTTCAGGAAGTGTTGCTGGACCTGGAGCGAAGTTAAAAACACGGCGATCAAACATTCTCTGGCTCCTCGCCCTCGTTTCCTTGGTCGTCAGCAGAAGCTTCAGTCATATCCACATCATCACCGTCTTCGTCGTCATCACTCTCAGCAATGCGCTGTAAACCAGACAACTCAGTGCCTTCATCAACGTTAATCAGTGTCACGCCTTGTGTGGCACGACCCATCTCACGAATCTCAGCCACTCGCGTACGAACCAATACACCACCTGTGGTGATCAACATGATTTGATCTTGTTCAGACACTAAAACAGCTGCAACCACTTTACCGTTACGCTCACTGGTTTGGATTGCAATCATGCCTTTGGTACCACGACCATGTCTGGTGTATTCAGAGATAGGCGTACGTTTACCGTAACCATTCGCCGTTGCAGTCAACACGCTACTTGGCAAAGCCACACCATTTTCATCCACGGCATTGGTTTGACCTTCAATCTCTGCAGGAGCTACCAACATGGCGATGACTTCATGCGATGCATCTAAGTTCATACCACGCACACCACGGGCTGTTCGACCCATTGGACGAACGTCGTTCTCATCAAAGCGCACAGCCTTACCAGCATCAGAGAACAACATCACATCATGACGACCATCGGTAATGGCGGCGCCGACCAAATGATCGCCCTCATCCAAGTCCACAGCAATGATGCCGGCTTTACGTGGATTAGAAAAATCTGACAAACGTGACTTCTTCACAACACCCTTGCGAGTGGCCATGAAGACATACTTATCATCTTCATAAGCTTTGATTGGCAGAATCACGGTGATCTTTTCACCCTCAACCAATGGGAAAATGTTCACAATCGGTTTACCACGAGAGGCACGGCCACCTTGTGGCACTTCCCAAACCTTCAACCAATACATACGACCGCGATCCGAGAAGCACAAGATGGTGTCGTGCGTGTTAGCGACGAACAATGTGTCAATCCAGTCTTCATCCTTGGTGGCTGCTGCCTGTTTGCCACGACCACCGCGTTTTTGAGCACGGTATTCAGACAAAGGTTGGCTCTTCATGTAACCGCCATGAGACAGGGTCACGACCAAATCCTGCGGCGTGATCAAGTCTTCTGTGAATAACTCAGTCGCATTCATTTCAATGCGTGAACGACGACCTGTGTCGCTACCCGCTTGACCGAATTCAGCTTGAACCGCTTGCAACTCTTCAGTAATGATCACAGTGATGCGCTCAGGCTTGGCCAAAATGTCTAATAAGTTGGCAATCTCAAGCATCACTTCTTTGTACTCACCCACAATCTTGTCTTGCTCAAGACCTGTCAAGCGTTGCAAACGCATTTGTAGAATCTCTTGGGCCTGACCCTCTGACAGACGATACAAACCATCGGCTTGCATACCAGCAGCAGGATCTAAATCTTCTGGGCGGAAAGAATTGCGTCCGCCCGGAGCATCTTTCTCAGCACGTGACAACATCTCACGCACCACTTCAGAGTCCCATGACTTCAAAAGAAGTTCACGTTTTGCATCTGGGGGTGTGGGCGCTGCCTTGATGATTTTGATGAATTCATCAATATTGGCCAAAGCCACTGCCAAGCCTTCTAAGACGTGGCCACGATCCCGCGCTTTTCTAAGTTCAAATACCGTGCGACGAGTGACAACTTCTCGGCGATGAGACAAGAAGCACTCCAACATTTGCTTCAAATTGAGCAAACGTGGCTGGTTATCGACCAAGGCCACCATGTTCATGCCAAATGTGTCTTGGAGTTGGGTGAACTTGTAGAGGTTATTCAATACCACCTCAGGAACTTCGCCCCGCTTTAACTCAATCACCACACGCATACCTGATTTATCGGACTCATCACGAATATCAGAAATGCCTTCTACTTTTTTCTCGGTAATCAACTCAGCAATACGCTCAAGCAAAGTCTTTTTGTTGACTTGGTAAGGTAACTCGTCAACGATGATGGCTTGACGTGAACCGCGATCCATGTCTTCAAAGTGTGTCTTTGCACGCATGACCACGCGACCACGACCTGTACGGTAACCATCCTTAACTCCTTGAATGCCGTAAATGATTCCGGCCGTTGGGAAGTCAGGAGCTGGAATGATTTCCATCAAATCATCAATCGAGCACTCTGGATTACTTAATAAATGCAAGCAAGCTGAGACCACTTCATCTAAGTTGTGAGGCGGAATATTAGTGGCCATACCCACCGCAATACCTGAAGATCCATTGATCAATAAGTTAGGAATCTTGGCAGGCAGAATTAAAGGCTCTTTTTCGCTACCATCGTAGTTCGGTCCAAAATCAACAGTTTCTTTGTCGAGATCGTCTAATAGCTGATGGGCTATCTTTGCCAAACGAATTTCCGTGTAACGCATC
>CAYVBV010000072.1:0-9411 GCA_964449745.1 uncultured Polynucleobacter sp.
TTCAAAACGAGCGTAAATTTGACCAATAACGTTCTTAGCTACTGCATCAGGTTTGATAATAGAAAGGGTGCGCTCAATCGCCATGACAAAACTCCATTGTTTGATAGTTTAAAAACCCCAAATTATACAGTGTGTAGGCCATCTTTTTAAGGGTTAATACGGGTAAAAGCATTGATTTTTAAGGAAAAGTCTCTGAAGACAAGGGCTTAAAAATACCCTTAGACTCAAAATTCTCACCAAAACACCCCTATTCAGCTATCAACAATCCATTTTGCCCTTGAAATTCATAAGAAATGTCTATACTTAGACCACGAGCCCAGTGGTGGGCGAGTCATGTTGATACATAAAGGAGTCTCGATGAGCGATTTAAACACTTATGGTTTTGGAAATAGCGGCGCTACAACCAGCGTTCAGGTCCGCAACCGGGTGTTACGTAACACCTACGCCCTGTTGGCCTTGTCAATGGTACCGACCGTTTTAGGCGCATGGATTGGTGTTGCAACAGGATTTTCATTCTTTGCGGGTAGCCCTTTCATGGGTCTCATCGCATTTTTGGCGATCGCCTTTGGTTTCTTCTGGGCCATTGAAAAGAACAAAGACTCAGGCTTAGGCGTGGTCCTTTTGCTTGGTTTCACATTCTTCATGGGTTTAATGCTGTCTCGCTTGCTAGGATCGATTTTGGGCTTTAGCAATGGTGCCAGCTTAATCATGACGGCCTTCGGTGGCACTGCAGTTATTTTTGCTGGTATGGCCAGCTTAGCGGGTAGCGTGAAGAAAGACCTTTCACAAGGTTTCGGTAAATGGTTGTTCGCCGGTGTGATTTTGTTGATCTTGGCCTCGATTGCAAACATCTGGTTACAGATGCCTGCCTTGATGCTCACGATCAGCGTGGTTGCCATTGCCATTTTCTCAGCCTTCATCTTGGTTGACGTACAACGCGTCATCAATGGTGGCGAAACAAACTACGTGATTGCAACTTTGAGCATCTATCTCAGCGTTTACAACGTGTTTAGCAACTTGCTTGCTTTACTCGGGATTTTTGGTGGAGACCGAGAGTAATACTGTTAATTTGCTCTCAAACCTTTAAAAGGCCAGCATTGCTGGCCTTTTTTATTAGTCCCTTGATTTGAATGTGTATGTAGATGATTTATCGCTCAAACACAGCAATTGATTCAATGTGTGAAGTATGTGGAAACATATTGATGACTCCAGCAGACTTTAGGCGATAAGCTGCCTGCCCCACCAAAATGCCAACATCTCTGGCTAAAGTTGCGGGGTTGCATGAAACATACACAATCCGCTTAGGTAAATAATTTTGATCCTTGGGATCCTTAGATTGAGCCAATTCAGCCAAAGCTGATGCTAAGGCCATAGCGCCATCTCGTGGAGGATCAATCAACCATTTGTCTGCTTGCCCCCAAGATCGAATGGTTTGCGAGTTGACCTCGAATAAATTAGCGCAAGCGAAATTCACTTGGTTTTCCAGTTGATTGTGTTTGGCATTGCTCATTGCTCTTTGCGTCAATGACTCGCTACCTTCAACACCAAATACTTGAGAAGATAATCGAGCCAGCGGTAAAGTGAAATTGCCGATGCCACAAAATAAATCAATCACTCGCTCATCTGGCTGAGGATCCAACAACCGAATGGCACGACCCACTAAGACTTGATTGACTTGATGATTGACCTGCGTAAAGTCTGTCGGCTTAAAAGGCATTTCAATGCCAAATTCAGGTAACCGATAGCACAAGAAACTATCTACAGGATGAAATGGCTTAGCACTTTCAAGGCCCGCTGATTGAAGCCATATGTCAACTTGATGCAAATCTGAGAAGTTTCTAAGAAGTCTCTCGTCCGAAGGCGTTAAGGGCTCCAAATGTCGCAAGACAAAAACAGTTCGCAAGGAGCGCTCTTGTTCACCTTCGCCAATGGCAAACTCCAATTGCGCCATTTTTCCAGGAATAGAAAGCTGTGCAATCAATTCACGCCACTTTGGCAATAAGTCAGATACGTGAGGTGGCAAGATATCGCAAGAAAGCATGTCAGTGATTCGACTGCCCTTCTTTTGATGAAAGCCCACCAAGACACGACCTTTAGGAATTTTAAAAATGGAAAGGCGTCCTCGATATCGATACCCCCAACTCGGTCCAGCAATGGGCCGCAACAGCACCTCAGGGCGAACACGTCCTAAGTATTTCAAATTGTCTTCCAACACTCTTTGCTTCATGGCGAGTTGAGCCCTAGCATCTAGGTGTTGCATTGAACAACCACCACACTCCTGAAATGAAGGACATTTGGGTGAAATTCTGCTGGGGGATACTCTGTAAATCTGTTTGAGTTTGGCCAATTCAAACTTGCTTTTAATTTTATAAGACTCAAACTCAACATCCTCACCGGGTAAAGCGCCATCGATAAAAACAACTTTTCCAGGAATACCCTGCTCGTCTAGAGGACGAGCCACACCCTGGGCTTCTAAATTGAGGGATTCAACAATGACTCGGGTCACAACAAATCTTTGGGATCATCTGAAAAAAGATTCAAGTACTCTTGCCAAAAAGCTCCCGATGGAGTTTTTGACTCTTTAAGAAGCTCATCCTTCACAAACTGCAACTCCTCTTGATATTCTTCAGGAGAAACACCGCCACGCATTCTTTGAAAACGACAATAAACCAAATAGGTATTGACGACGTCAGTTTCACAATAATCTCGAATTTCTTTGATCTTGCCTTCCAAAAATCCTTGCCATACTTGACCACCATCCATGCCCATTTTTCCGGGAAAGCCACACAACTTGGCCATGGCATCCAATGGCGCATTTGCTCGACCCGAGAACTTTGCCAACAAATCCATCAGATCAATGTGACGCATATGGTAACGACTGATGTAGTTATTCCATTTAAAGTCACGACTATCACTGTCACCACTCTCACCCATTTCCCAATAGCGCGAAGAAACCACGCCATTGATCAGTGCGCGATAGTGCAACACGGGTAAGTCAAAGCCACTGCCATTCCACGAGACCAACTGAGGCGTGTATTTCTCAATCAGATCAAAAAAGGCTTGAATGATTTCCTTTTCAGAGCTGTTGTTATCGCCAAGACTGCCCACTTTAAATTGAGGAGAACCATCTTTGGTGGTGCGACGAATCACACAGGAGATCGCCACCACCTTTTGCAAATGCAAGGGCATGAAGTCACTGCCAGTTTTTTCTTTGCGATCAGCCATGGCTTTGGTGACCACATCAAAATCGCTGACTGAATCAGGAATATTTTCCAAGCGCCGAATCCCAGCCGCATCGGGAATGGTCTCAATATCAAACACTAATACACCTGCCATGGAGTACCTTAATAAATTTAATTAATGATCTAAAACAGAATCTTTATCCAAGCCATGACTTTGCAAATGCTTCTTTAACTTGATTAAAGCTTCTTGCTGAATTTGGCGAACTCGCTCTTTTGAAAGATTGAGTTCATGCGCCACAGATTCTAAAGTCGCGGGCTCTTGATGATCCAAGCCATAGCGTCGCAAAATCACCAAACGCTGATCATCTTTGAGATTTTTTAACCAAGAGCGCAACATTTCTTCTAATTGAGATTTCTCAACTTCTTGATCAGGTCCGGCAGAACGTTGATCAGAGATTAAATCCAACAAGCTGGAGCCAGGATCTAAATCTCTAGGGGCATCCAAAGATGTGCTGTGCTCTGCCATCGCCAAGATATCTGCGACGTCCTCCAAAGATTTACCAGTCAAACTGGCGATATCTTCCATATCAGGTAAACGCCCCTCAGATGCCAGGGTTTGCTCCAAAAATCGACGAGCACGTAAGACTTGATTAATTTCTCGAATGACATGAACAGGTAAACGGACCGTTCTAACTTGATCCATCAAGCCTTTTTCGATGCTTTGCCGGATCCACCAAGTCGCATAGGTTGAAAAACGAAAACCTCGGCTGGGCTCAAACTTATTCAGTGCGTGCATAAGACCTAAATTACCCTCTTCAATTAAATCCGGAAGTGGTAGGCCTCGATTCATATAAGTTTTAGCAATGCTCACGACCAAGCGCAGGTTATGTTCAATCATTGCTTGTCTGGCTGCAAAGTCGCCTTCTTTGGCTTGCGTGGCGACCCTCAACTCCTGCTCAGGAGTAAACAAAGGCTTGCTGGCAATTTGCTGTAAATAGCGCTGAACCAAATCTGCGCTCAACTCTGCAGCAAGGACATCCTTTAATTCTTCAGCATCCAGTTCATGATCCTCAAAATCATTCAGATCAGAAAAGTCTTTAGATGACTGATGATCTGAATCAAATGATTGAGTCATGATCAAGGTAAGAATGACATTGGATCAACTGGTTTGCCGTTTTTGCGTACTTCAAAATGAAGTTTGACTCGTTCTGAATCAGTGTTGCCCATTTCGGCAATTTTTTGAGCTTTTTTCACCAAGTCACCCTCTTTAACCAGCAAAGTGCGGTTGTGTGCATAGGCAGTTAGATAAGTGTTGTCATGTTTAACAATCACCAGGTTGCCATAACCACGCAAGCTGTTACCTGCATAAACCACCTTGCCGTCAGCCGCTGCTTGGATTGGGTCACCCGCTTTACCGCTGATGCCAATACCTTTATTTTTACCTTCATCAAAACGATCGATGACTTCACCCTTAGATGGCCAAGACAAACGAATTCCGGCATCATTGGAGAGCGCCTCATTGCTCTGCTTCTCTGGCTTTGCATCAACTTTAGACTCAGCTTTACTTTCCAACTTAACTGAATCTGATTTCATTGACTTTGCATCTGATTTAGCAAGATCTTTACTTGCAACCGATTTATCTTGCTTGATTTCGACACGTGAAGCCACAGACTTGCTTGATTTTGGCGGCACCACACGAATCACTTGATCCACTTCAATTAAATTGATATCCGAAATATTGTTCCACTCAGCAATATCACGATGCGATTGACCATGGTCTAAGGCAATTCTCAATAAGGTATCGCCACGTTTAATGCGATAGTGTCCTGCAGGAACTGGCTCAAGACTTTTACCGCTAGAACGATCGACCACCGGAGCTGGTGCGGAACGAGTGGCACAACCTGACTGAAGTAACACAGTCAAAGATGTTGCCGCGATCATCAAAATACGAAATAAAGTCATAAGCTCACTAACGATTATCTATACAGTACCTGATTGTAAAGGCACAAAAAATACTTCTTCAAGAACTGTTCTTTGGTAGCGCTGAGAACTGACTCGCTCAACTACCACCAATTGCTGTTCTTCTTCATTTTTGGCCACTGGAGCCACTAAACGCCCTCCAATTGCCAGCTGATCCAATAAAGCATCTGGGATCCCCAAACCAGCAGCTGCGAGGATAATTCCATCAAATGGCGCTGCTTGCGGCAAGCCTCGAATACCATCGCCATAGACTAAGCGCAAATTAGGAATCCGAAAAGGACGTAACTTGGCACGAGCCTGCTCATGCAAAGGCTTGATTCTCTCAATGGAATAAACCTCATTGGCCACCAAACTCAAAATGGCCGCTTGATAACCACAGCCAGTGCCAATTTCTAAAACTTTTCCCAACTCTTTTTTGGGCTTAAACAGCAACTCAATCATTCTAGCCACCACCGATGGCTTTGAAATGGTCTGCTGATGACCAATCGGTAAAGCTGAATCTTCATATGCACGCCCATCCAAAGCTTGATCGATGAAGGCATGCCTTGGAACCGTTGCAATGGCTTCTAAAACTTGACGATGTCGCACCCCACTGAGAGCAACTTTCTCAGCCAATTGAAGACGAGCCTTATCGTGAAGAGGATCTTTTTTAACCACCAATCACCTATCTTTTAATTTTTATTCCACTGCGCTTGAATCATCCGCTCACGAGTTTGAGCATTCGATAAATCCAGCTGCAGGGGTGTAATCGAGACTTGCCCATTGGCAATCGCATGAAAATCTGTACCCTCACTGGCATCCCTGGCATCACCTGGAGGTCCAATCCAATAAATCGGCTCACCTCTTGGATTTTGTTGCATGATCACATTTTGTGAATGATGACGATTACCTAAACGAGTCACACGCCAAGATTGGAGTGCCTCATAAGGCAAATTAGGAATATTGACATTCAGTAAAGTCGGCTTCCCTGAGAAAGCTCCCTGACCATCTACTGGGCTATTTATTTGTTGCAGCACAATGTCTCTAGCAATTTGAGCCGCATCCTCAAGTCGTGCCCAACCTTTGGCTACTTGCGAAAACGCAATGGCTGGAATACCGAACATCACGCCTTCAATGGCAGCAGCCACTGTACCCGAGTAAAGAACATCTTCACCCATGTTTTCACCTTGATTAATACCAGAGACAACCAAATCAGGTTTTGAATCCAATAAACCTGTTAAAGCAATGTGAACACAATCCGTAGGAGTTCCATTCACATAAAGAAAGTTATCTCTCTCACTGCCCACCATCCGATTGACTGTCAAAGGACGAGAAAGTGTCAATGAATTAGAAGCTCCGCTATGGTTTTGCTCCGGAGCAATCACAGTCACTTGCCCCAAAGGGCGAAGCGCATTCACCAGAGCCAAAAGGCCTGGTGCCAAATATCCATCATCGTTTGCAATCAGTATGTGCATGAAATCCTAAATTAACTGACTGAGCGACGGTCCATCATCGCTCGAGCCAATGTGCTGGCGTCAACATATTCCAATTCACCACCCACCGGCACCCCTCTGGCAATCCGTGACACCTTAATGCCACGCACCTTCATGATTTCACCAATGTAATGCGCAGTGGCCTCACCTTCACTTGTAAAGTTAGTCGCCAAAACCACTTCTTTAACTGGGTGAATGCTTTTCTCAACTCGCTCAATCAAACGATCGAGATGAATTTCCGATGGCCCCAAACCATCCAAAGGCGACAATCGCCCCATCAATACAAAATAAAGTCCACGATAGGTCAAGGTTTGCTCAACCATTAACTGATCCGCAGGCGTTTCTACAACGCACAAAATACTTGGGTCACGACGTTCATCTGCACAAGTGCTACAAATCTCCAATTCAGAAAAAGTATTGCACATGGAACAATGATGAATGTGATTCACAGCATCTAACAAGCTTTGACCTAAAACAGCCGCGCCATTGCGATCATGTTGCAACAAATGAAACGCCATACGCTGTGCAGACTTAGGACCGACTCCTGGTAAAGCACGCAGGGCCTGAATCATGCGCTGTAACGCGTCTAAATCTGGATCAATGGTCTGTTTATCGGACATGAGTCTCTTAAGGCACCTTGAATAATGAATTAAAACGGCAACTTAAATCCAGGCGGCATAGGCATACCTGCAGTAGCACCTGACATTTTTTTACTTGAAATATCTTCAACCTGACGATGAGCATCGGCATATGCAGTAACCAATAAGTCCTCCAACATCTCACGATCATCCATGGCGGCATCGGCAATTTCTACTCTTTTCACCACATGCTTACCCGTTAAAGTGATCTTTACAGTACCACCTGCTGCTTGCCCCACGACTTCAAGGGCCTCTAACTCAGCTTGAGCGCGTTTCATGTTTTCTTGCATTTGCTGAGCTTGCTTCATCAAGCCCGCGATATTGCCCTTCATCATTGCTTAGCTCCTTAATTTATTCATTAATTGTTATGGTCTAACCCATCATTGAATGGGTCGAATACTTCCTGGAATTACAGTAGCACCAAATTCAGCTTGAAGTGTTTTGACAAAGTCATCATTGGCCACAGTTTCCTCAGCGGACTCCTGCTTTTCTTGCTTAATCTTGGCTTCAACGGCAGCAATGGATTGATTCGCTTTGCCAGTTTCAACGGTCAATGTCACTGCTTTACCCAAGTATGTGGAAAGTGCCTGCTCTAAACGAAGCACATTATCTTTGGTCGCCAATTGAGGCATGCCGACGATGATGGTCGCTTTAACAGCACCATCTGCTTCATTCCAGTGTTGCAACTCTGTTTGAAATGCCAACTGTTGCAATAAACCTCTGACTGGCAAGGCTTTCATCCACGACTGCCAATCAGGGTCATCTGCGTTGTAGCTCACTGCAGAGACAATATTGCTAGATGAATCCATCCCGGGTGAAATAACTGGCTTAGAAGCACTCGGGCTTACAGTGGTTGATCCTTGCTGAGTAACTGGGGCAGCCATTTTGGTTGCAGACCCTGAGGCAATGGACCCATTGCCTCGGCTAGGCCCTACGGACTTTGGGGAGGCATCCCCCGGCTTAAACGCCAACATTCTGAGCAAAGCCATCGTAAAACCAGTTTGTTCATCTGGCGCCAAAGATAAGTCAGGGCGACTGGTGATTGCAATCTGATAGTAGAGCTGAATATCTTCCTTACTAAATTGCGTCCCCAAACGTTTAACCTCTGAGGCCTCAGGCCAATCTTCCAATACGGCCGAAGGAACAGTTTGAGCCAAAGCAATTTTTTGTAACAAGGAGGCTAAATCCTGTAGAGCAAGAGCAAAAGACAGACTTCTAGCAGCCATTTCATCGGCAATGTTCACCAAGGATCGACCATCTGAGGTTCGTAAAGCATCTAATACTTGAATTAAATACGTTTCATCCAAAGTCCCCAGCATGGATCGAACCGCTGTTTCTGTCACAGGACCGGCTGCATATGCAATGGCTTGGTCGGTGAGTGACAAGGCATCACGCATTGAGCCCTGCGCAGCCTTCGCCAAAATACGCAAAGCACCAATCTCAGCAGTGACATTCTCTGCAGCCAAAACTTTTTGCAAATGCTCAACGATGGCAGGAATAGGCATTTGCTTGAGATTAAATTGCAAACATCTAGAAAGAACGGTGACCGGAATCTTTTGTGGATCTGTTGTGGCCAAAATGAACTTCACATGCGGTGGAGGCTCCTCCAGCGTCTTGAGCATGGCATTGAATGCATGACCAGTCAGCATATGCACCTCGTCAATCATGTAGACCTTAAAACGGGCACTGCTTGGAGCGTACATGGCTTTTTCTAATAATTGGGCCATGTCTTCAACACCACGATTACTGGCGGCATCCATTTCTATGTAGTCAACATATCGGCCTGCATCAATTTCTGTACAGGCAGGACATTGTCCACAGGGTTGTGAAGTCATCTGACCCTGACCATCTACCCCAGTACAGTTCAGAGCCTTCGCCAAAATACGAGAAATGGTGGTTTTACCAACCCCGCGTGTGCCCGTGAACAACCAAGCGTGATGCAAACGCTGTTGATCTAGGGCGTGGGTTAAGGCTTTGACCACATGTTCTTGGCCAACTAAGGTTGAAAAATCTCTCGGGCGCCATTTTCTGGCCAATGCTAAAGCTGTCATATTGTCATTCTACAAGTAGAAGGCAGTAGAATGTCAGAGGACGGGCCTCCTCGCATGGTGGCTTGGTAACCTGGTCAGGTCGGGAACG
>CAYVBV010000073.1:0-9395 GCA_964449745.1 uncultured Polynucleobacter sp.
CAAGTGCTGATGGGACCTCGTTTCCGCTTGCACTATAAAACAAAAAACCCTGGGTCTTTCGATCCAGGGTCCTTGTAGAAAAATAATCTGTTACAATTAGATCTACTCAGACCCTCCACGATCAAGACGCTCAATCATTAGGGCACAGAAGTTGGGCCAATAGGAATGGCCGGCCTTCGATTGGCTTGCTAATGTTGATATGTTTGATTGCGTTGAAATCATCATAGTCCTATTGTATAGTCGTTTTATTTATGTGTCAACCGGTGGGAACCTACAAGGTTCACTATATTTCGTCCGATCCTGTGCTACTTATGAAAAACCCTGCTGGTAGCAGGGTTTCTCGTTTGCTACTTGGGTTGCCTTAGGCTCGCTTGATCTCTTCGATGAGACCGGGGCGGAACAGATCGCTGAGTTCGCTGTAGACCACTTCAGTGGCTGCTTTGAATTCGTCGCGTACAGTTTCCTTGAGGTCAACAACCTTGATGCCATCCTTGACAGCACGCTCACGAGTGATCTGGATGTCTTCCAGGCTTTCGGCACGCTCGATGTGGGCAGCACTCAGGGCAGCGTCTTGGAAAATCTTCTGCTGTTCAACTGTGAGTTCGTTCCAGAGACCCTTGTTCATGATGATGGTTGTCAGGAACAGGCTGTGCTCGGTGTGGTTGATCACAGAAGCTGTTTCGTTCTGCTTCATGCTGTAGATACGTGGGTATGTGCTTTCGCCGATGTCCACTTGCTTGTTGCCCAGGGCATCTGCCAGATTCTCGATCTGGATCACAACAGGTTCGGCGCCAACTGCCTTCATTGTGGACTCGGCCACTGGGCTGTGTGCTACGCGAACTTTCATGCCTTGCATGTCTTCCACGGACTCGATGACCTTGTTGCCGATGATGGCACGGAAACCGCCCGAGTATGTAAAGGCCAGGCCTTTGATGTTGCTCTTGGCAGCCAGGCTGTCCATGAGTTCTTGACCGATAGCGCCGTCCAGTACACGAGCGGCGTGAGCGTGGTCTTCAAACAGGAAAGGCATGTCCAACACGAACATGTCCTGGTCTACCAGACCCAGTGTGGTTGTGTACATCTGGCTCATTTCAATGGTGCCATTGTCAACCAGTTTGCGAATCTCGTAACGGTCCAACTGCTGGCCTTCCATGTACTGCTCTACATATTCTGTGAGTCCCAGTACTTCGATCTCGATTTCGCCATTGGTTTTGGCCTTGACTTCGCTGCTGAATTTTTCAGCGGCGCGAAGGAACAAATCATAGGGTTCATGTGCGAGTACCCAGCGTATTTTGCGTGTCATATTATTATTTCTCCAAGTGAGGATAGAGTTAGAATCTTTCACAAATATTTATCATTTTCGTCACTTAACTAATCTTACCGATGGTAAAACGTGCTTTTGCATGATTTCTACCAAAGTATCGTGATCAGCAGCCTTGGGTGCGCAGAATCCGCATCCGCAGTAGGTGTTGGGGCATGTTATAGTGGGCATTGACCCCGATTCAAGTTGACTTTTGAGTCTTTCTAGTATCTCTTCGGCATCGTCCAAGAACCCCAACTTGTCTCTGCGACCACCGAATGTGGCGCGGCATGTTTTGTGGTGATAGATTCCTTCTTGGTACTGACGTATAAACAAGAAAAACCAGTTGACGCTGCAACTCCAGCCCTGATAGTTGCTGTCGGTGACATAGAACGTGCGATTGTTGTTGTCGTTGTTGATGCAGAGTTCCTTGCCGCCACAACACATGCGACCCATGCTACGCACTACCCATTTACCATCGGGCGCCTGCACCAACTCTTTTTTGTCTAGGTCGTCGGCCACTGCGTCTCGATTGCTTTTGCGGGCCATGTTTTTCCAGTGGTCCTTGAACCAGATCACCTGTTTCTCATCGTAGGTATGTGTGTGCTTGTAGTACTTGCTGTTGATGTTGTCATTGACCAGTTCGTGATTGGAATCCCCGACCACATAAGGGATGTATCTCACACCTCGCTCCTTGAGTTCCTCAATCAGCGATGTGGCATCCTCCCAGTTTTCTTGATCACGATGCATCATGACATTGACTTGCACTCGTTTGCCCGACTCGTGCAGCATAAAGATATTTTTTCTTGCCTGTTGACGTTGCTTGTCAGTGGCTTCGGTATGGTAACTCACTGTCATGGTATCAAAGTAATCTTTGACTGATGCCATGAGATTGTCGCCCACTGTGCCATTGGTGGTGGTACTGAAAGAAAGATTCCACTTGTCCCGATACTTGGTCTGGTATTCGTGTTTGACGGCTTCAAGGATTTCAATGATGTTGGGATGGATGAGACTTTCGCCGCCATAGAGATTGAGTACCACCACTCTTTCCCACTTTCTTTTGTGTTGCATGTATAGGTCTACATAGCGGAACATGAAATCGATGGTCTTAAGGCATCGATCCAGGGGCGGATGGCGGGTAGAATTGTTGTGATCACCGCAATAACTACAGTCAAGATTGCAGAAATATGTGAGTTCCCAGTCTAGTAAAAAACCCGGGCGATTGTTGAAATCAACTGCTGGCTCAATTGAGAATACTTTTTTTTCTGTCATGTGATATAGTAGATTGGTGAGTAGATACGGGACAAAGACATTTTCTTTTTATTGTAATGCTGACCCAAAGACTTGCCTTTATTGAGTAGGAAATCATTCATGACCTTCCTCCAAAATGCCGACGAGTCGTGATTGGCATCCACAAACCATTGATCCCTGTTGCCCAATCCTCGTACAGGATTCTTGTACTCAAAAAACTTTTCGTTGTCAACAAACAGTCTGGGGTACACTGCCTTGACATTGTCAAAATTTTGATAGATATGGAAATTTTTTCCGTCAACAAGTTCTATGTTATCGTCAGTGGTGATCACCGACGATTCATGATATTTTTTGGCCTGGTAGGTTTGCTTGATTATCAATTCTGGTAGTTCGGGGGAAAAATAAAAGAACTCATGGAAGCGCCCGAGACCGTTCATTTGTGCATAGACTCCAATGTGGGAATCTATCATGGTGTCGTCGAGCACACAGGCCCACCCATCATTGCCTCTCAACAGTTTGATCTTGTCAGACGCCCAGAGAAAGCAGAGTTTCTGATCTTTGTTGATTATTTGTTTGTAGTCCTCGTGCCAGAACATCATTGAGTTGGTCACAAGTCGATTGGCAGAAAAGATACAGTTATGCAGGTACTGATAGTCAAGTTTAATTTGAGGATCAATGTCATGCCATTTTAGATATTGGTCATGATAGTCTAGCATGGTAAACTTTTGTTCGGGATACTTGACCTTGAGTTTTTCTATCTTGTCGAGAGTGAAGTTTTTTATCTCAATGTGCTGTGGGCTTACTTGATCTTCACGACTGTAAAATGTCATGACTTCGTCGACTTTGATACCATTGTCAAGGAACGCATACAGCATGTTAGAACTATCGTAGCCGCCGCTGTAAAGCAATACTATGTAATCGTATTTGTCTCTGATTTGCTGGGCACGGCGACGATATAATTCCTGCAATGACTCAGTGGGCTCTTGGCTCCAATCACTGAGTGCGTAGGCTTGTTCATTGAAGTTCCATGTGATTTTCTGTCCACTGGCCAGCGACCACTCAACTGCTTCTAGTTTGCTGTAGGTGCGTCGAGTGCCAACTTGGTAAAAACCAAACTTGTCATCTTCAGATGGGAGTATTATCATTTCTAAACAAGTTACTCCATTGCTGGAGTTTGAATCGTTTACGTTCTGCAGACTTGCGAAGATGGTGGATGTCAATGATGTCGTTTTCTGTGAGCAAGTCAATCATGCATTGTAGATCGCCTAACTCTTCGGTGAGACGATCGCGATTGGTCATGCCCGATTTGAGATGTGTTTCGTAAAATCCAAATCTATAAGATTTGCTGACCAACTGTATGACCTCACTGGCTTCTTCGGCCAAGATCATCAACATCTCTTCGCGACGTTTATCGTCCATGGATCACGTGCCTCACTGTGTCCCAAAACGCCATCTTGTCGTCGATGGACTTGTGTCCCGCGGTCTGTGCTTCTTGTATTTTCACTGGATCGTTTTCGCAGAATATGTTTACCAATTCCACTGCGGCAGGACCGTGGTCGTCGGTGTCAACTTCGATGTGTCTACGCAGCCAAGCATAGAACTTGGGTGCTTCCTGTTCGCTGATACCTAGTTGCTGAACCATGTTCATGTACATGCCCGGGATTACCGTTTCGCGACCAAACGCAAAGGCCGCCGCAGTCACGTGTGGCTTGCCTGAGCCAATGAATCCAAATGTACTTTCCATAAAGGCTCGGCTGGCAGCAGGAGCCACAGCCATGGCTTCGTATAAGCCCACGGAGTGTATGCGTTCAACAAAGTTTAGCACACGAGTGGGATCGGCGCCGATCTCTTCCATGGCTTCGATGTAGAGATCAAAGTGGCTGATGTATCTGCCATCAAAGCAATCGCTTTCTTCTGCGACCATGATGGAGTTGATGAGGCGGGCAGCACCATTGCGAGTATGCTTGGTGGGAATCCAAGGCACGCCACTGGGCGCCACTGCATTTTGCAGACTCTTGACCAGGCTCATGAAATCCCACACGCAATAGACGTGGTGCTCCATGAATGTGGCCAATTGGCGTTTGTTCTCCAGGACATCGGTGGTCAGGAGAGGATGATTTTCTAGTCTATTTTGATGTTCTCTTAGCGCATCAAGATTCAGCGTCATTGGTCTTTCCTTGGTCAGACTTCTTGGCACGTGGTGGCTGGAAGTCTTTGGCTATTTCGGCCTGGATCAGGGCCCGGCGGATGATGCCGCGATCGGGGTGATTCCAGATACTAGCAAAGTGTATCTTGTACTGCTTGGATAGTTTAAAATTTTTGCTCGGTGTTAACATTTATTCCTCTTTCATGAATCCTGAAAAATTGACAGTACACAAGTCACGCATACCTCCATTGACTGTGACATGAGGTACTTGGTCGTCCCAAATCATGCCGTCGCCTATCTCCCAGCCTGCGCTGGCGTAGAGTACGCCATCGGTGATGTACTGAGTCATTTGACCTATATCGAAGGGTGTGGCATAAATCACAGCACGAACCATTAGACCTGGCTCATCGGGAAACTCTGTGCGCAACTTATGGAATGTGTCCGAATGCAAGGGTATCACTGATCCCGGCGGGGTAACCATGCTTGACACAGTCATGACTTTGAATCCCAACTTCTCTCCAATTGCATCAAAGTCAAGTTGATCACGACTCCACCACAACTGATGCATGCGTGTGTTTTCTAAACAATATGTTTTGGGAAAATTTGAATCTTCCCGATACATCTTGGTGGCGATAGAACTAGTTTCGTTGACGCGATGGTCAGCATTTGCGACCATGCTCAGGTCATGATCGAGGTGTACGTTTTTTAACATAATTTTACCTATTGTTTGAAAGCAGTTTGAGATTTAATACAAAATTCTCGACAGTCAATTTAATTATGATGGACAGCAGGGTGACGTCTTTGTCTGATTCAGCCATGCCTTCGTACATTTCAAGTACGCTGGCTGCAATCATGCGGTAAGCAGACGTTTCATCTATGGCCAACATGCCCCAATCAATGGGGTCTTCGATTTCTACTTCCTGGGCCAGAGCGACTATTTGTTCCAGTGTCGGCTTCAAATTATCTACGCTCTCGTCCTAGATCTTGTTTCTTGGGCTTGGTCACTGCATCGGGTCGTATATCTACTCGCTTACCAGTAACGGCTGCGGGCTTGGCCACTGGCTCAGTTGGCATGGGAGGTTCTGCGATATTCTCGCCGCCGCCGTTGTAGGCAAAAGTGGCTCGACCATTGGTGCCTGTGGCATAGTAGACCTTGGAAGCATCTAGAGCCACTGTGCCTTTGAAATTGGGAGGATACTTGCTGGTGAATCCTGTGACAACCACATCTTCGCCTTCGATACGACTCTGCAGGTGCAACTGTATGATGGGGCTGATATTCAGGAAGGTCAAACAAGCCTCGCCGAACATTTTATCCTTGTTGATGACATCAACTACACGTCGGGCAAGGCTGGCCAACACATGATACCCAACATTGTAACGTGGGTTAGGCGTGGGAGATATATCTCCCATGAGTTCTTCTAACTTGGCACGATCGTCGGGGCTCATAGTGACAGCACTCAACTCCTTGGCACCGACTTTGATTAGATCGTCAATGAGTTCAGCCTGGCGTTTGTTGATGAAATCATAGCGTATTCCGTAAACCAACGGAAAACTACGCGAACTGAGTTGTCCCACTTCTTCAATGATCGTGACCTGTTCTTTGTATTTGTCAAGTACGTCTGTGGTGTTTTGCTTACGAGCAATGTCAATACCGTCTTTGACGTTCTTGATGGATGCTGTTGCTCCTTTGTCGGCCTTGCTGGACAATCCAACTTCAATGCCTTCGGGGGTGTAAAGATAACTGTCAACCAAGCCATTGGTTTTGCTGGCCGGGAAATTTATTTTGCTGCCGGCCCAGGAACCGCTGGGACCCAAGATATCAACACGGGCTGCTTCGGCGCCTTGGCTGGTGATCATTCCCTGGACCAGTGCGATTGGTCCAACAGTCTCACCCAAGTCATCAGTGATGGCTGTGGCCATCTGCTTTTGGCCTTCGAACCTTGGCAGTTCTCCAGTCAGCAACTGATTCATTCCGGCCATCAATGGTGCCAACTTTTCTTGGCCTTTCATGGCTACCAGAATATCAGCGGGTGTATCAAAGGTGGCGTTGGGAGGAAAAATGTCCGAGGGCTTGAGTTGGAAGTAGGCGCCTTTGAGGCTGGATGCTTTGTTTAATTGCCAGCCACCGGGCAACTCGTTGTTTTTCCAAAACCCTTGCATGTCGGGCTTGATCTCATTGAAGAACTTACCGAAGTAGGTACGCTGTCCTTCACCGGGGCCATCAAAACTCAAGATGGCAAATGCACGGTTAGCAGTGCCGGGCTTGTTGAACCACTCAATGGCGGGATACTGCTTGTACAGTTCCTTGCCCACTGCGGCCATCTCTTCATAACTGTCGTAGGCACCGGGCATTCCTGGATAGTATTCAGCCTTGTCAAAGGTGATCACTGCTGTGGGATTGTTTAGATCGCCCTGGAAGAATTGGTCACCGGTTTTCCTGTAAAGGAGTCCTCGACTTTTTTCGGTTATGATGTTAATTAGATCGCGCATAAGGGTATTTATGCTGGTAGAGTATCAGTGTCTAAACTGATAGAAATCCCTGTCTAACCAGGGATAGATTAGATCCTCTTGACGCATGTACCCAAAAGAATTAATGGAATTTACTGCGCTGGGATGTAGTAATTCTTTTTCAGCAAGTTCGTAGAGGCCAACCTTCTTGGGATCCATGGGGTCGCTGTTTTTGTAAACTGCTATGTTGATCCAATCGTCGTTGGGCAACTTGCGCACATAGGCATCGCGGCAGTCAAAACCATTCACTGCCAGCATGTACAAGAGGCTGGGAATACTGAAATTGTGATAGACATGACTGAACGCACGGAAGATGGGTCTGTTGTGCATCATGACCAAGTTTTGCGGAACACTGATCAACAGCATGCCATCCTTGTTCATTTGGAGGCTCCAGTTTTTCAGAGTTTCCAAGGGGTTCAAGGCATACTGCAAAGAGTCGTGCGCCCAAATGAAGTCTACCTTGATTGGGATGATGCGTTGTTCAAAATCTCCAATCACCGGAATCACATTTTCGAGTTCTTTGACTTCGGGGTCAAGTCGATCAACTTGATCCACAGCATAGACCTTGTAGTTGCGAGGCTCAGGTTTGTCCTCCCGTGTTTCCAGGGTCGCCCACCACTTGACGTCTAGTCCTGCTCCACAGCCCATGTCACAGATCACTTTGAGACTGTCAAGGAAACTGTCATACTGATAGACCCGTTCCAGGATCTCTAGACTGTGATTATGGCTTTCCCAATTGCTTTTAAATTGTTCCATGTGTAAGTGTCTCGATGATTATTTTTTCTTTGTATCTTTTCAATCTTGTTTCGAACTGATAACAGGCTTCAGCAAGATCATGGTTTGATTCTTTGTCAAACGAATATCTACGCAACAACATGGCCCAGTCATCCAATATCTCTCTGGCATATTCCAAATCCACCGACGATATCATATTGGTTTTGGGACGAGCATGTCTCACCGTTGACCATTCTTCTAGTAAACTCTGACTCCAGGCTACAAAATCTGGAACCGGTGCCGTCATACCGTGACGTCCTCCATGCCAGCAGTTCTGAGTTTGACTATGTGTCCCAACATCCACTGTTTGTTTTCTAGGCCCTTCATGAGTCCCAACCAACGATTACGCAACAAGGCCACTTCATTGATGATGGTCTCAAAATCAATCACTTCGTCTTCGCCGTCCACGTACTTTTCTGCGTCTCTGGCACTGAGTGCTCGGGCATAGTTTTCAAGATACTTTTGGAAGTGCTTGCGGCGTATTTTCCTGAGTTGCACATTCAAGAATTCAAGCACCGCTTCGATCTCTTGTAGTTGATTGAAGCGGTGCTCGGTGATGCCGGGCATTTCTTTGAGATTTTTTTCCACCAGGCCGCCAATCCTGGCATCTTGTTTGGCAACACTCAACTCTCCTTCATAATAGGATATGAAATCGGGTATGTTGCCTAAATTGGCTACGACTTTGTTATACCACATTGTTATTCGTCGTAGTCATCAATTTCTTCGTTGTCTTCGTCCTCGTCGTCATCCACAGAATACTCTTGCAAACTGTTTCGGAGATATCGATCTGTGGATGCTAGTTCCTTGATTTCTTTGTCGTCAAGCACGTCAACCATGGCACTCATGACGTGGTCAGCGGCTGCTTGACGCTCTTTGCTAGGAACATACTCCTTGAGAATGTTGTAGACTTCGATGATGGCATCAACATTGTTGATCATTCCACTGGTTCCTCTACCATAATGTCAGATTCTTTAACTGGCTCGGCATCGGCACGATGTGGGTTGGCTACAAAATCAGTCATGACTTTGTCAAGTACACCGTCTTCGTTGCGCTCCCAGGCTTTGCGGAACTCTTTGAGTTCTTCGCCGGCTGCTGTGACATATTTAAGCCGGTTGCCTTCTTTCTGCAACAAACCTTTGCCTTCAAAGAGATCCACCAAACCCGAGTAAGGATTCATACCAGTCTCATAAGGGATCTTGACTTGCACACTCTCAAAAGGTTTGGCATAGCGTGTTTTCATGATCTTACAACCAGCACGGATACCTTTGACTTCGGAGATCTTGTTGCCGTCCTCGTCCTCTTTGAGTTTCATCTTCTTCATAGCCACCACGATGGAACTTGCGTAGATAAAGCCCTGTCCGCCCGAGATCTTGTCATCGGGGTCAAACATGTCTTGGCTGGCGTAGGTGTGGTTGG
>CAYVBV010000074.1:0-9365 GCA_964449745.1 uncultured Polynucleobacter sp.
TTGAGAGACCCTGACCAGATTATTGAGATTAGGTCAGATGCTACCTCAATCTCGGCAAATACTGTCTCCGTTTCTTCTGCTTCAACTCCTCTGCCAGGATTAGCAAACTTCGACCCAAGAAGATATTTTAACCCTAATGAAATTATAGCTCCAAAACTAGAAGCCAACATTACTGTCAATACTGGAGAAACAGCTCCAAAGAATCCTTATGCAGGAGACCTAGCAGCACCCACAGCCCCTGCGTATGAAGAACCTAAAGTTACTTCTAGTACAAGCGATATTCTGAACTCTATTATTATGCCAGAAGAAGCTCCAATTGTAGAAGTTCTTAAAGACGAGCTAGCAGGAGATGCCGCTTCTAGAGTTAATCAAATGTTTGGTGAGCTTCGTCGCTTTAGGGACAAATAAAAACGGTATACTAGTATTGTGGTAGCCGACCAGAAAAAATACTTTGAATCTTTAGTACAGCAAGCCTTAGACGCTGCTGAATCTTATTATCATACAGACATCATGCTCATGACTGATGAAGAGTATGACGAAATAGTCGAAAAAATTTCTTACCTTAAATCGGATAACCCTGACTGGGATGATAAAGGTGTCTTATCTAAAGTTGCCGCTGGAACATCTATTGCTAGCAACAGCTACGAAACAGTGGAACATACTCATCCTATGTTGAGTTTGTCTAAGCTAAAAACAATTGAAGAAGTTTCTAATTTTGAGGACAAGGTAGAAGGCTCTTTGGTATATGAGCTTAAACTTGACGGACTAGCAGTAAGTGCCTTGTATCAAGATGGTGTGTTAGTTCGCCTAGCCACGCGTGGGGATGGCTATATAGGCGAAGATATAACTGCCAAAAAATACTTATTAAGCGGATTGCCTCATACCATCTCATATAAGAAAGATTTTGAGATAAGAGGCGAAATCTATATGTCGGATGAAGATTTCGCCTCCACAAATGAGCAGCGTGTATTGTCAGGTGGCTCGCCTTTCATGAATCCCCGTAATGCAACTGCAGGAGTGATAAGAACTTTAGAGCTAGACTACGACGCGAACCTTTCTTTTGCTGCTTATGATGTGATTACAGATTCAAAATTCGATTTATATTCAGACGCATTGTCATTTGCAACAAAATTAAATTTTAAAACTGCGGCGAGCCTTATAGCAATCCCAGACTCGTTGACTAATTCAAAAGATATTCTTGACTATATCGAATCGGTGCGTCCAAAACTAGGTTTCCCAATTGACGGTGTAGTAATAAAAGTTAATTCTTATGCCGAGCGTGAAAAGATGGGGTTTGTAAGCAATGCTCCACGGTGGGCTGCAGCGTACAAATATAGTGCAGATACCAAAACAACTGTGTTAAAAGATATTGAAGTTGCAGTAGGTAGAACGGGACAGATGAGCATTCGAGCAGTAGTAGAACCTGTTTTAGTAGCTGGTACTACTATAACTTATGCAACTCTTCACAACGTAAATTTTATCGCTGATGCAGATATCAGAATCGGAGACACTGTTTATGTGTATAGAGCTGGTGATGTAATCCCTCGTATTGATAAAGTAGACCTTACGAAAAGAAATGATGCTTGTTTACCTTGGTCCCCTCCCTCTACATGCCCTCAATGTTCTCAGGCATGGGATAAAAGTAATGTTGTGTGGAGATGTACGAATTCAAGTTGTGCTTTTGTTAATAGATTAATATATGCACTAAGCAGAGACGCTCTTGATATAGAGGGTGCTTCTGAAGCGATAGCTAATGCTTTGGTAGAGTCAGGGTTAGTAAAGCAGATTCCCGACATATATAACCTAACAGAAAAGGATATCTCTGAACTCCCTCTTTCTGATAACAGATTGGTTGGTAATAAGGTTGGAAAGAAAATCTACGCTAACATTGAAAAATCTAAAGGGCTAGAAAATTATAAATTTTTAGTTTCCCTAGGGCTAAGGAGCATGGGAAGAACCTTGTCGAAGAGAATAATGAAAATCTATTCTACTCTTGAAGAGGTTATTAACCTATCGAAAGAGCAATTAAGCCTTATCGAGGGAATCGGAAAAGAGAAGTCTGAAATAATCCACAAAGAGTTGCAGCTAGCTTCAGAGGAAATTAAAGCTTATATTGCCAAAGGGCTTGGGGTTAAAAAATCTGAGGCAAATGAAAATGTTGATACCAGTAATCTTCCACTTGCAGGAAAGCTTGTGGTCATATCTGGTTCCGTGCCTGGCTATACAAGAGAAACCGCCCAAGAGCTAGTTGAAAAACTGGGAGGTAAAGTGTCTGGTTCAGTTTCTGCAAAGACAAGCCTATTGATTTCGGGGGAAGGTTCTGGTTCCAAATTTGATAAGGCTGTACAGCTTGGGATTGAGATTTGGACTCCCGCTAAACTATTGGAACTAGTTTAGAACTTCGCCATTAGTTGAACAACCTAAAGCAGTAGTGCTTACTCCTGCGTCGCTCATCACAGCAACTTGACCTTGGTTTGTAGCGGCAACGCACCATTTTAGGTTTATACCTGAACCATAAGAGCCTGAAAGCGTAGACCCTTCGGATAGAACAAGCGATATTCTGTCGGAACCTGGACCAGAAGCTACTGGTGCCGCATTTGTCATTGAGCTAAATACTATTTTCTCATTAACGGAATCATACGTGATGGTTCCACCCGAATCGCCGAAAGAATAATATCTACTTACTTCTCCCGCGATGGCGAGCCCAGCGTTTCTTGCATCTGAACGAGCCGTAGCAAGATGAGCCTGTGAGATTTGATTAGTTACAATCGGCACAGAGATCGCTGTTACAATTACAATTAAGCTAATTGTAACCATAAGCTCTATAAGAGTCATTCCCTTATAATTGTTTCTTTTCATATTTAGCCCCATATGGTTAGATAAGTAAACTATCGGCTATTTATCTAAGTTGATTCTAGCTTGCTCTAATCTTTCTTCCGCTTCTGCTAGGCTTTCTCTAAGTCTGTCAACTAAATCTAGTGCTTCTTGATATTCTTCTTCTTTTGAGTTTAGTAGAGATTCTAGGCTCTCATTAGAAGGCTCTTCTTCGTAAGGGTTCACTACTTCGACCAGCCCGTCTGCAATAGCTTTCGCTAAGCGAGAACCGATTTCAAAGCGGGAAAACCCGCAGACCATTGCTATCTCTGCTACTGTATTTTCACCGTTGACATATCGCAAGATAGAATTTATTTCTGGCGAAGTTTCTTCTCCGGCTTTCGCATGCCAATCTCTACCAGGCTTCACTACCGAGTTTCCTTTTGTTACAGAAGTGTGGTGGTGCACTAGGGAGATCCACTGTGCCATTCTTTCATCGGTTGCTGCAATAGCAAGAGATATTTCCAGAGGATACATAGTGTAAGATTGGCTTTTAGAACCTCTTTTCCATTCCCATTCAGCATCTCGCCATTCATACATGTGAGTCAAAGTTGAGAATAGCATTTGTCTGTGGATGTCTTCTAAGATATCTGGGTCTAGGTATTCGTTCTTGAGAGTGAAATCCCCAACTTCTGATGGTTGTAATTCGGCAAGGGCATTATAGACAACTTCGCTTATTAAACCTGTGCTTAAAATTCTGCGGGCAATAGGCGGAGTAAATTCTTCTAAGTGGGCTGAATATATCTTTCCGTTTTTGAGGTAGATGCTTCCACTTCTCTTGCTACCATATACTTTTATTTCGCCTGTTATAGGAGCAGGAGGATTTCCATAAATGTCTGGAGAACCTAGTTCCTTTAGTAGACCCCTTAAGCCCGACTTAGGTAGTTTAACTCGTTTAGTAGATTGCATTTTCAGCCTTTCATATAGTAATATCGGGAATGTATTATTTCTATTGAAAGGAATTCTTTAACTAAGGACTATAATTAAAAGAGATCTTTCTGCCCCACGATTTCACATTGGCGATTTTTTATTTTTTGCCTATATTCTTCTTATAGGAAGACCTTATTAATTTAGATTTAGAAGATTTACTGTTGTTGGGTTTTTCAACTGGTTTGGTTTTTGGTGCGAAAGATTTTATTTTATTTTCAGGCTTAGCAGGAACTCCTTTCATACCGCCTGTTAATCTTGTTAATGCCTCCATTACCATTTTCTTATCTGAGAATACTCTAAAATCTGGTAAAGACTTGATAAGGGTAGCACCGTAAGATTTGCTTCTTAGCCTAGGGTCTAAGATTGCTACTACGCCTTTGTCAGTGCTTGTTCTAATTAGGCGTCCTGCTGCTTGAGCTAATGATGTTGCAGCTTGTGCAACTACTACGTCTTTGAACCCATTTCTGTTTTGAGAGTTTGCTAATTCTCTTCGTGCATTCGTAAGTACATCGTCTATTGGAGCGAACCCTACTTTATCAATAATAACTAGAGAGCAAGCGGGACCTGGAACATTTGTACCTTGCCAAAGACCCATCGTTGCACATAGTATTGAGGTCTCGTCTTCTTTGAAGCTCTGTACAAGGACATCCGCAGGAGCTTCTCCATGTGCATAAATGTTAACTTCTGTAATTCTACTCCTAAGATATTCCGCAGCATTTTGTGCGTTTGCGGTAGTCGTAAAAAGAGCAAGAGTTCTTCCACCCGAAGAGTGTGCTAAATCATAAATTTCTTCTAGCACTGCTTTGGTGTGAGCTTCTCTATCTTTTCCAATAGGCTCAGGGAAAGAAGAGTCTGGGATGTAGAGCATACCTAGCTTAGGGTAGTCAAATGGAGAGCCTACATCTATTGCTATTTCGTGTTTCCCAATACCTAGCAAATTTCTGATTGGGGTGAAATCTCCTGCGACGCTAAGCGTAGCGGAGGTTAACAAAACGTTTTTACTATCAGTAGCTTTCTCATACTGCTCTCCCACTTCTAGCGGAGCGATTTTTAGCATAGGATTTTTCTTATCTTCCCCGCGTCTTTCGACCCATTTAACTCTGTCGCTACGGTCTAAGAGAGAGTCTGCCAAAGCAGTGGCTATATCGATAGAATTATTAGACAATATTTCAATATTTATTGCTTTCCCAGCGTTACCAGATTTGTTGGCTTTTGCACTTTCTTTCGAGAGAATGCTTTGTGTTAATATAATATTGTTTAGTAGTGCCTTGGTAGCGAATCCTAAATCGGTAGGCATATCAGTAATTGGCTTATTTGCTTCTATATTGTTAAGCTCTTCGATAAATAGTTCTAAAGTTTCTTTTGTCTTCTCTGTAATTCCGTTACTGCCTTCATCTGCCAAATGTAAATACTGAGCAGCTTTAGTCACAAATTTGCCTATTTCTTTAGGATTAATTTCCGATGTAGTCGCTCCGGAAAGAGAGTCCGCAAAATCATGTGCTTCATCAACTATAAGGTTTTGGTATTCTCCAAATACGCTAGGTTTTCCTTCTTCCCCTCCTAAGATAGAAGACGCTTCTTGTGCTAGTAGGGCATGATTAGTAATAACTATATCAGCGGCTTTCGCTTTCTTCCTGGCTATTTCGGTAAAACAGACATTCCCGAATGGGCAATTGCTCGCTCCTGGGCATTCTGACGAAGACACGCTTACTTGTCTCCAAACTCTATCTACGACAGGGATAGCATCGCTGCGGTCTCCAGTGTCAGTAATGTCAGACCACTTCACTAGTTCGCCTACTTGCTTTGCGTCTTCGCGTGCTTGAGTAATCTTATCTGACGATAACCCAGAATCGTCGTACCCTCCGTAGTCGGAATCGGTAAATAGTTGTGCTTCTTCTTCTAGATTTTTTAGGCTTGCTATTTTGGCAAGGCAGGCGTAGTTGTTTCTTCCCTTAAGGAGAGCGTAGGATATTTTCTTTTTAGTTACAATTTCAATACTATCTGAAACTTCTGGCAAATCATGTTTGTAAAGCTGTTCTGACAGCTGATTAGTTGCTGTTGCTACTACGCTTCTTTTTCCAGATAGTAGAGCTGGGAACAGGTAGGCTAGCGATTTACCTGTTCCGGTTCCCGCTTGTACGAGAGAAGAACAAGGGGGTTTAGCGAAAGTTTGGGATACAAGAGAAACCATTTCTTCTTGTTGAGGTCTAGACTCTCCTCCGACACGCGATATGTGTGCAGATAGAACTTCTTGTGAGAGCATGCCTAGTTGCACGGAGTCTAGTTCTTTGGGTTCTTTCATAATATAATAATTTATCGGGGTCAGAGGATACTAATAGTATATCATAAAGATAAAGAAATAAAGCCTAGATTAGATTAAGTATGTTATATGCCGATTATAATTAAGAATCAGAAACAAGCAAGGGGCTACATTGGACTTATTACCAGGCGCGTCATTAGAAATGCGAATCTATGTTCTTCTGGGCATAATCGGAGTAATGTTTTTCGCTGCGATACTAGCCTTAGCAGTCGGACGGTTCGCTTCTATGAAGTCAGCAAATAATCTCGATAGCTTAGCGGGAGAGCACTTCTCAGATCGAAAACAGAAGGAAAAGAAGCCAAAGAAAGTTAAGGCGGCTAAGCCTAGCAAGGCTACTACTGTAGAAGACTTAATTGTAGAGGATGTTCCTGAGCCAAAGAATAAAAAAGTTAAAGAGAAATCAGATCGCCATTTCTTTGGTAAGAAGAAAGTAGAAGCGGTACAGCTACTCGCACAACCTTCTGGTTATGAAGAAGAATACGCACCTGTGGCATCAAGAAATATGGACTCAGCGGAGATACCAGAAGAGATATCCTACGAAGACTTACTTGGGGACAATGAAGTTGCTTCTTTCCAGGCTTCAGAGCCTTCCCTAGGTGCTTATGTAGAAAACTCAATAGCATCAGAAACACCCAACTCAGCCGAATCCGATTACGAAGATTTGGACTCTTGGCTAGAGGCGGAGGGATCTTCCGACCAGAATAAGGATACAGAAGAGGATAAAAAGAAGAGAGACGATAATTCTCCTTTTGGTCCAAGCGTAGACTGGGAATTCTAATTTGGTACGGAAAGTTCGTAAACCAAGTTCAGGTTTACCTTATGTTTTTATAAGTCTTATACTATCAATTTCACTACCTCTTTTATATGCTGGGTATTTCATTATAAATGCAACGCAAAACTTTGCTACAGATTTTGTGTCAGGAGAGTACAACACTATTGAAGAATATGTGCTAAGTTCTCTATCTCAAGGAAACACTGTATTGATTGTACAGGGGCTACTTTGGGTGGGCATGCTGTCTGGACCTATTCTGGCTGCAATTATGAAGATTAAACTATGGCTAGACGATACTAAAGTGCTTTCCTTAGGTTATAAAAATAAGTGGCTTTGGATGGGACCTCTTCTAGGTTTAGCAGCTCAGTCTGTCTTACTTGTCTTTGGTTTCTTAGTCCAGCAGGCTTTCCCCGAAGGAGAAGTAGAAGGAAATGCGGGAGAAATAATTGATTCTTTCAGCGGAATTCCTATTTTTGCTATTATCCTTATGATAGTTGTTGGAGCTCCTATAGTTGAGGAAATACTATACAGAGGGCTAGTCTTTACCGCTTTGAGTAATAAAATTGGGGTACTCGCTGGAGCTATAATCTCCTCGTTGGCATTTGGATTGTCGCATGTCTCCGCTTTGACTATAAATGGCATTTTTACTGCTGCAATAACTTCTTTATTCGGTGGGCTTTTAGTTTATGCTAGGATAAAGAGTAAGGGTTTATTTTTACCAATTTTAATGCACATGTCATTCAACGGCATTAGTGCTATCGCCATAGTCGTTGCACTCGAAAACGGAATTATCTAAGAAGCAATTTAAGCTCAACTGGAATCTTAGTTGCCCCTCTGGGGTTTTTGTCGTTCCCGATTCCTAAATCTACTAATATTTTTTCTAGGATGCTTCTGATGCGAAGCATAACACTTGCTGGAACCTGGTAAGATTCTGTGATTGGAGAAGTGAAAAACATTGTCCATGCGGAAAGAGGAGGCATAACTTTTCCATTAGTAGATACTGAGCTTCCTCTTGTATTTTGAGAAAGTGCTCTTTGAGTTAATAGGGAACTATATTTTTTAGTCCTAACTTCCTTAGTAACTGCAAGCGGGAGAGAAGAAGGTTCATAATTGCTTAGCATTTCCTCAAGTTCCGCTAGCTTGCTATTAAGCCAGATAGACTCTTCTACATTTAGATCAAATATATCTATAACATTGTAAGAGATAACTTTACGGAATGCTACTGCTGCCGCATCGGCGGAAATAGTGCTTAAAGGGGTTGAGGAGTCAGAAACTATTGTCATTTTTATCCAATCTACTTATATTTTATCTAACTGTTTTTTACTTAGTATTAAATATCCGTCCGAACTACCATAAATGCCAAGTGCCGATTTAATATTTACTTATGGTAGCTAATAAAACATTCTCTGAACCAAATCTAAAAGAACTAAGGGCTTGGCAAGCAGAAGCAATTCGTAAATATATAGACTTAGGATATCCGAAAGACTTTACTGTAACCGCTACCCCTGGGGCTGGAAAGACTAACTTCGCTTTGAATCTAGCTAAATTGCTTTTCGCAAAGAAAATGATAGACAGGCTTGTAATTGTAGTCCCAACAGACCACCTTAGAACTCAATGGGCGGAAGCAGCAGCTCGGCTGGGAATATCGTTAGACCCAACTCTAGGTAATGATAAGACTCTTAAACCTCATTTCCAAGGGTACATTTCTACCTATGCTCAGATTTCACTTAATCCATTGCTACACGAAAGAAGGACAGAAAGACCTAGACAAACCCTAGTTGTATTCGATGAGATTCACCACGCTGGCGATGGACTTACCTGGGGTGTTGGCATTAGAAATGCTTTTGAAGCGGCACACAAAAGGCTTTCTTTAACTGGTACGCCTTTCAGAACTTCGCCTGCTGAAAAAATTCCTTTTATAAAGTATGAAGATGACGGAGACTTTTTAAAGTCTAGTTCTGATTACGCTTATGGATATAACGACGCTTTAAGTGAAGGCGTTGTTCGTCCTGTTATGTTTGCAGCATATACAGGTGTTGCAAAATGGGTAGATAATGCAGGAGAGGCTGTAGCCAGTTTAGGCGACGAAGATACGAAGGAGAGAGAAGCCGCAGCGTGGAAAACAATTCTTAAGCCTAATGGCAAGTGGGTCCCGCACGTTTTAGCTGCCGCAATTTCTAGGCTAGAAGAGATAAGAGCATCAGGGGTTCCAGATGCTGGATTACTAGTTTTAGCTTCTGACCAAGAATCTGCCAAGGCTTACGCTGCGGTTATCAAACAGCTTACAGGTGTTGCCCCAGCTGTTGCCTTATCCGAAGATCCGAAAGCGTCCAAAAAAATTACAGATTTTAATCAAGGGAACGGTAAATATTTAGTTGCTGTAAGAATGGTGTCAGAAGGCGTGGATGTTCCTCGCCTTGCTGTATTAGTATGGCTTACCTCTTATAGAACTCCTCTGTTCTTCGCACA
>CAYVBV010000075.1:0-8964 GCA_964449745.1 uncultured Polynucleobacter sp.
AAGGTAAGTTACAGTTTGATTGCAAGTTTAAATATTAAAGTATAGTTTTATAAATACTCAAAGGAGTGTGCTATGAAACTAATACAACCTATTTTTATAAATCAAACTGAAACAAAAAATACTAGCTTAGGTAGTGCTAATAAAAGTTATTCACTATCCGATGCAGTAGAAAGAATAAAGCTCGATACTGAACATAAGGTATCGAGCTTTCTCTTATTTTTAGTACCTAATCAAAAAACTTGGAAACCTGATTGGCTTTGGCATAACTTTGTAATGCATACTCTAAAAGACGAGTTTCCTGATACAGAATTTTACGTTGATACTTGCATGTGTAGCACCTTGCCTGATGGACATTGCTGTATACTAAAGGACAGAGAACTCAGTGAAGAAACATTACAATCGCTTGTAAGAGTAATAGAAGCAAACGGACACAAGATGGCACATTCAGATATGGGTCCTAACACTGCACTCAATGCTCGTACAGAATTTCCAGATCTAGAAATAATGAGCTACGTTAAATGGCGCAGTGTGATGTATGAAGGCTTTAGAGATACGGCTAATAGTACACCCAGTTCAATTAGATCCTATCAAGTAGAAGTAGAGGATGATGACGGATTTATTAGTATGGCTAACAAATATATCAAAAGCGATTGCAACAGTTTACTACTTAAACCTGGCATAACAAGTGTTGACATGCTACACCATTTTAGACGAACAACATATCTGCCTATTGGAGGTTATCAAGTATCGGGCGAATGGTTACCTATCAAGGATCAAGTTGCATCTATACAAGAACAATACAGAGTATATAAACGTAGTGGATATGACTTTATGGTCACGTACGGTGCAAGGATGGCCAATATCCTAAAATAGTTGGTTGACATTTAATAAATAGAGTGCTATATTAATAGATGTGATATAGCCGATCACACATACACACAGGAGAATGAATATGAACGATTTTCAAAAAAACTTTGAGCAATTTGCCGACATGATGAAAAGCTCGATGCCAACTGTAAAGCCAAACAAAAACGGATATGAAATCCGTACAAAGGTCTTGGAATTTGCACAGAACAATGCTTGGCAGGATTATTATGCCAAGTGGGGACAGTTTGAAACATCAATCAAAAAAGAACATGATGAAATCGTAACAAAAGTAGAGATGCCTACTGTGCCTGGAGCCGACGCTGTTCTTGACACTGCCCAAAAGTTTTATGAGTTTGTAAGTGGTAATAAGAAATAAATATGATTAGTAAAAAATAAAAGTACATTCAAGGCATAGCCTTTAGACAAGTAATAACATTAAGCAGCCCCTAGTTATTAATTTAGCTAGGGGTTAATCGTTTTATGGAACGCCTGCTGTATTATCTACAAGTAGGATATCAAACGTACAAGTATAACGTCCGTTGTTTGAGAGCGTGTGCATCCTCGCATCAATGTCTGTCTTCTCTGAGAACGATTGTGGAATAGGATATTCCAACTGATATGGTCCGCCCACACCATTGACTTCTGCTGTGTGTTTTATTTGAAAACTTCCTACACCGCCTGGACGAGCAAACAGTTTGAAACTGCCTGTTGCTGTGCCTTGTGCTGTCACATCAAGACGCATCAAATATCCTGTATAGCCTGCGGGTATGGTATAGACACTCATCAGTGTTTGACCTGAGTTTTCTAATATCTTTGCCACTGTGGTGACACCTGACTTGATTAGTATTCTTTTTGTGTTTGGATCAAAACTACCACCATTTTCAAATCGTGCTCTGAACACTCGTTTGAAGTTGTTGATAGTTGTGGCACTTGATCCTGATATTGTGACAGTTTCTGTTTGTAGATTGTAGGCGCCATCCAGTCCCTGTATTTCTACTGTATCGCCATCGTGTACTGTGCTGGTGCTTGCCTCATTGTTTGGCTCTACCACACTCACAGTCAGCACACCGTTGGCATCAATGGTTGCCCAAGGATAAACTGTATCGTTCTCGTCCCATATGGTTCCGTTGGTGTTTTGACTCATTGACGGAACAGCACCAAACTTGTGTATCTGCCCAAAGCCTGCTGGCAGGTTGATTGAGTTGTAGATGTCTCCACCTACAGTTCTAATCACAGGTTGACCAACACTGTTGTAGTCCATAGCCTGAACCAAGTCGTTAGTGTTCGGCTCTGAACTGTGAACGTAGTTGGTTGAGTTAGGGTTTAGGTTAGGCATATTACGTTGCCCAAGGTCTGCCTGGTTTTAGTCCGCCAGTGTTAGGATTGTCTACTACATTGTTTGTGTCGTTATCGCCAACAGCATAACGAGTAGGTAACTGTGTTGCGTCTGCTGTGACATCTGCATAACGTCCTGGCTCTACTACATTACGAGCCGCTCTGTCTGAGTTTGCAAGAGCAAGTTTAGCATCCTGTCTTGCTCTTTTAGTTGCTAGTGTTGATATACCGTTTGCTGCCATTGTTTATTCCTTAGCAATTGCAGTTTGAACCGCAATTACAATTTTCACATTTACATTTTGGATTGTTGCATTTCATTATTCATATCCTCCTGGATCTTTTACTCTAATATCTGCAGGATCTTTAGGACCGTTTAAGCCACCTCCAGCATCTGTTGTGACAGCATCAACTGGAGCAACTACTTCATTAGGTGAATTAGCTAGTGGACCTTTTGAAGGCGCACTTAACATGGCAAAGATCTGTTTGAAACGACTTGCTTCAGGCTCGCCTTGTTCCAGCGGCGCTGTTACTTGAACATTAACTTTGTTTTCTTGTTCTGATCCATCTATTAGATCTAATACTGCACGTATAATATCTGTAGTTCGCATTATTTTCTCCGTATAAACTATTTAGTCCTGCTGTTAGCCCAATGACAATTTGTCAGTTTTAAATAAATAAACACACAGTTAACTAAGGAAAGCCCATGATAGATGTCAAACCTTTCGAGGATAAAATAAACCAACTAAAAGAAGCAGGCAAATATCGAGTGTTCAACGACATTGTAAGAGAACGTGGTGACTTTCCTAAAGCAATATGGTACGGACCATATTCAATTAAAAATATTGTAAATTGGTGTTCAAATGATTATCTAGGTATGGGTCAAAACAAAACTGTAATTGATGCTATGCACACTGCACTTGATCAAACTGGTGCAGGATCAGGAGGTACACGTAACATAGGCGGTACTAGTCATTACCATGTTGCCCTAGAACAAGAATTAGCTAATTTACATGATAAACCATCGGCGTTACTTTATAGTAGCGCCTATGTAGCAAATGAGTGGACTCTTATCGCCCTAAGCACTATTGTTACCGACATTGTGTTTGTAAGTGATTCTAAGAATCACGCAAGTCTCATACAAGGAATCAGACACAGTGGTGCCGAGAAAATAATATTCCAGCACAACAATATGGACGACCTAGAAGAGAAGTTGGCGTATGTTGCCTCTCAGAATAAAACACCTTGTGTTGTATTCGAATCTGTGTATAGCATGGACGGAGATGTCTCTCCAATTACACACATTTGCGATCTAGCCGAAAAATATAATGCTATTACATATATTGACGAAGTTCATGCAGTAGGATTGTACGGAGAGAAAGGCGCTGGCTATTGCGAAATGCTCGGCGAAACAAGAGTAGACTTTGTAAACGGTACTCTTGGAAAAGCATTTGGTGTTACTGGTGGATATGTTGTTGGAGAAGAAGTTGTAATAGATGCAATAAGATCAGTTGCATCTGGATTTATATTTACAACATCAATGAGTCCAGTAATATGCGCTGGTGCGTTGGCTAGTATAAAGTATCTAAGAGATCATAATGAACTTAGAATAAAGCACCAAGAGCGTGCTCATAAACTTGTAAAAAGTTTAGAGAAAGTAGGCATAGAAGTGTTAGAAGATTCTTGTACACACATTGTTCCAGTTATGGTACGAGATGCTAAAGTATGTAAAATAATAAGTGATGAACTTTTAAACCGTTACGGTATATATGTTCAACCTATTAATTATCCAACAGTTGCAGAAGGCGCTGAAAGACTAAGGTTTGCTCCGACTCCGTTACACACAGACACAATGATGGAACATCTTGTCGAATCACTTAAATTTGTTTTTAACAAATATAATATAGGAAAATAAATGATTAAAAAATACTTGTATATGGCTCTAGGATTTGTTTGCCTAGGTATGGCCTATATAGGAGTTGTAGTACCTGGGATACCTTTTAGTATATTCCTTGTTGCGGCTGCTTACTGCTTTGCGAAAAGTTCTAAAAAGATGCACGATTGGTTATACAATCACAAATACTTTGGACCGTTTCTTACTAACTGGGTACAACGCAGAGTTTTTCCTACCAAAGGAAAGTATGCTATGATACTAGTAATGGCATCATCGCTGGCGTTTCTTTGGTTTACTACAGAGAACATCAAAGCTGTCGCATGGAGCGGAGGCTTTATGGCACTAGTTGCTATATGGGCTTGGAGGTATCCAGGCTCAGTTGTTGAATGGGAAACACGACAAGATACTGGTAAACGAATAGGATGGTTCAAGTAACCACACAAACGCCTAAACTCTAAGCCATTGCTCCCAACTTGGATGTCGTAGTTCAATTGGCATTTGCATACGTTTACGAGCAAGCTCATAGTATCCAGGTGCATAAGGTTTATAATTAGGACGCATCAGCAGTTTGTTGCCTTTGCGGCTGTTGCAGGGTCCACAAGCACTTACACAATTGTCCCAGCGTGTCTTTCCGCCTCGACTGATAGGTACTACGTGATCTAATGTTAGTTGATTTTTTTGAAAGGGTTGCGAGCAATATAAACACTTGTATTGATCTCTAAGGTATAGGTTGTTTTTACTGAATCTAGGTTTTCGTGTGCGCCTGAGGTAATCTTTCAGCATTATCACCGCAGGCACTCTCGTTTCCCACCGAGCACTTCGTACAACCCAGTCGTCATACCATTCCATTACGTTACACTTGTCATGATACATGTAGAGGATTGCTTCACGCCATTGTACTGCGCTCAGTGGTAGATAACTCACAGGTTGTCCGTCAGCATTTATTACAAGTGTGTCGCCCATTGTGTGTTATTTATAATTTAGTTTTCAATCCAGGGCTGAAAGTTCTCTCCTACAGTCATCAAGCATTCTACTCCATTTTCGTACACTACTATGAGACTCCACTGTGAGTTTTCGTATTTGCCATCTGTGTATACTATCACACCACTCACTGCTCTTACTTCTAGATCACCTGTGCCTTGTGGTGCAGCCATCAGTAGATGATTGATGCCTTTGGCCATAAACAACGGCTTTTGATTTTGTTCATTGCGCAGATAACGATCCAAACTGCCCAGTTGATTAGAACAGGGTATCACTACTCGCATGTGCATTTGATTTTGGAACATGTTTACGGGTGGTACCATTTGTGGTTGATTTGGATTTGGTGTTGGTGTTGGTGTCGGTTGTTGTTGTGCTGAGGCAAAACCTGCTATAAGTACACAGACTGAGCCTAGCATGTTTCTAAAAAACGTCATGTTAGCTCCTTTGTTGGTCGTTCTCATTATGCAAAGTAGTGATTCATAGCATTAGTGGCACATAGGTCTATTGCCGCAGTCCATTGGTCTTCACCCTCGACATCCCATAGTATAGCACTAGTTGCTGGCGTTGTCAACCAACTCTTGTTGTGTTTGATTTCTCTTTCAAGTTGTCCGGGCAGCCATACGCTTTGTCCAAATAGAAACATGCGATTTATGGGAACATCAAACTGTATCATCTTTTCAAACATCAATTTGTCTGATGATATTGCACATACGGCTGAGCCTACTCGCATTGTGTTTGAACTTGCCCATTCAGGTGAGTGTATCATTATCATCGCTGATCTATTCACAGGACCGCCTTCAAACATAAAGTCTTGCCAAGGCCATTCTAAACCGTGATTCTGTACAGCCGCGTTGACTTCAGCAATTGTCTTTTTGTTGATCACATAGCCCACGTGTCCTCTGTCAGTCTTTTCACTAATAAGTACAACTGAGCGTGAAAAATAATCACTTGTCATGGTTGGGCTTGCTACCAGTAGAGTTCCTGAAGTAATGCCTCGATCTATAATCATTTGTCTTTACTCTTCGACTTTGTAGATGAACCACTTCCGTAATCAGGTAAACGTCCACCGTATTTTTTGCCTTTGAGAAATTTACCACCCACTGTGACTCGACTGTTCTTTGACTTTCCAAGTTTGTGACTCTTATTGCCTTCACGTCGGCGCCAACCCTGACTCTTGCATGAAGCAAGCGCACTTGCTCCTATGCTTGAATTAGGTTTGTTGCCTTTGCAAAGGGCACGAGATGCTTTCCATTCTTCAATTTCATCATCTCTGCCTTCAATAAGTTCTTCTACACGCATGTAAGTATTTATCGATAACGCTGTAGAACGTCACGAGATTCTGTGGGCTCTACTAGGCTAAAAGTCAGCATCTTTCTAGGTCCTTTGGTTGTGTTGAGTGTGACTTCTCCCGAGTGTGCGTGATACTCGATCTTTGTTATTTCTGCTGGCTGCTTGTTCTTGCCCACTAGAATAGTATCTCCTAGTGTTAATTCAACGTTAATTTTTGGAAGTGTGCTCATAACCAAATCTCCTTTGTGCTACGAATATATTTATGTAAGTACAGTATGACAAATTATACACCCGATACCATTGAGCCCGGTCAAGCTTGGGCTTGTAAATTCCGAGTAAGATGCTGGCTAACTCAAGACGGTGAGCCTGCTAATGTTATAGAACAACAGTTAGAAACACAACCCCCAGAATACACTGTGGGCGACTGGGAGTCCTGGGGCGTTATTATGCGCCGAGACGAACCCAATCAACTGCTTGAGATAGAAGATCAACAGTGTGAAAATGTATGGATTGTGGCATACTCAGATGTATGGGACATAGATCGAGCGGAGCTAGCAGATGATAATAGTACTCACAAGACCACCTAGACAAGAACAAACTGATGTGCTGAACACACTGTGTACAATCAAGTGGAGTGTGGATATGATAACACAAATGGGCAAACCTCATTGGCGTCTTACTATACGTGACACTACACTAGACGCAAAGACCAAACGTACAATCATAGAAACACTGAGCGACCTCATTCCTGACTTCGAGCAGAACAAACTGCGACAGCAGACGGTCCTACAAAATTTTTAATGGACTATCGTTTTGTTCTAGAGTATGATACTCCTCGTGAACTACAGAACACAGCAGCAGAACTAGTAAGTCCCAACTACACATTCACAGGCAAAGTAAGTCAAACATACGGTGTGCTAGTATGGGAATTCGATTTTGTTGCAGACACACCCAGCATCGTACACTTAATAAGAATCATACTAGGCGGATACACACTAGAAGAAATAGATCCACATAGGCCCCGCTGTTAACATGATGTACTACGAAATCGTGATACATCAAGACTGTCCGAGTTCACTACTAGATCAAGCTCAAGCACTGTGCAAAGGAGAAACTAGCGTAAGATACTCTTACTATGGCGGTCCGGAAGGCCGGTGCACGCTCCTCACATTCGAAGGCGAAGCACACACAAGAGACTTATTAGAACTTAGCATAGGGAACTATATACTACACACTAGAGTAGGCCCCGCTGCTTAGCCTTCGAGTAGTGTGACAACTGCGTTGATGCTCAAAGATCTGCTAGAGTCACTAGTTGATTATACAGTAGAAGTAGGAGTTTGTCAAGAGTTTTTGAGAATATAAAGAGAGTGTGAAAAGTATTTGAAGAGAATGTGAAAAGTATTTGAACTATGCCTCTCGTCACCTTGAGCAACCAAATTAAAAACGCTCTACAAAACTTTGAAATCCAACAGAAAATACTCTGAAAAGCCACATTTGGCCTGCGCATACACACTCTGCAGTGGACTGTGATCAGCCGTACGACGTGGATTTTTCTAACGTTTTCAAGGCTCTACACAGTGCGGTTCACTCTAAGGCCCCGCTGCTTAGAGGACTGTATACATACTACAAGGAGAGACAGATGGCTTACGTACTATATGACACCAAGACCTTGACTAGACTCAATGCACAAGGCGAACCTACTACTGATTATGTGTTTGAAAATCAACAACTTGCAGAAAGAACTCTACGTGAACTTGATCGTGTGGGCATTGAGTTCACAACACTAGTTCAGTTTCGAAGACTGACTACACAAGAAGATGTGAACGCGACCAATATGGAATCAATTCGTTTGGGTGTTCGACCGCAATCATTGATATGGAAATAATGGTTGACACCACAAGAGATCGATAGTATAATAGTTGTATAGGAGGGAAACTATGTATGTTGTAAAGAATGAACGAGGTGAGATCATCGGAATGGCTTCGAACGAGGAAGATGCTCAAGCGATGGCAACACCTAGTCGTGACGGTGAGACGAGAACAGTAGAAAAGCTCATCGGCAATAAGAATCTAAGCCTTGGTGCAAAAAAGGTTGACAAGGGCAAAAAGTGATTGTATACTGAGTGTGTAACGTACGAGAGGGAATGAAATGTATTACATTTATGAGAAATCGTCAACACTGATCATGGGAAAAGTCTACATGGGAGAGATGCAGCCGGATCACCGCAAGAGCTACAAGACCATGAGTGCAGCCAAAGCCGCTCTTAGCCGTGCTTCAAAGCAATGGTGGGATCTACTAGGCAGATGGGGCACGGAGCCTAGATCAAACGATCCTGCACTAAGAATGGCTATTGCTGAAGCTGAACAGTTTCACACGTTCATCGAGCGCCAACGGCAGCGCACAAATCTCATGTCAGGTGTTGAGTATGTAGAGAGTGTGAACACACCTGCACACCTGTCGCCCTCAACTGAAACATACTGGAGCATGTAAACTCGCACGGGGCTGCTAAGTCATTGAAAACAAACAAAACTTTTTGCTTGCAGTATACGCGAACTGATGTTATATTAATTGTATAACGTTAACAAGCATATGGAGGGCAC
>CAYVBV010000076.1:0-8959 GCA_964449745.1 uncultured Polynucleobacter sp.
AGGCCTACAGGTAAGCCATTACTCATACCAATGCCAATTCGACCATAGGGTAACTGACGATTATTTTTATTTTTGGGTTGTAACTCAACCCAAAACATACCACCCTTTTGACCACCTGAGACCAAATCAAAATGCTCTTCAACAGCCACTTGACCAAACAGAATGGCTGCCGGACTGGCACTCAGACCTTTGTCCGCAGGGCGAATGGTGAGTTGATTTAAATCCTTATCCCACAGCAAGAGTCGTTGACCGTCAGCAATGATTTTTTGCTCAAAAGGTTTAATGGTCTCCCAAACAAACTGCCCCGGTCTTTGAAATACAAAACGACCCTGACTTTTACGCAACACCTTGGGGGGGGCATCACCCGTTTTAGAGGGTCTAATTTGTTGCTGAGAAAACTCACCTTCAGCATTATTAACAGTTGCAATGAATTCTTTGAATTGACGGATGCCCTCATCGGCCATCACGACTGAAGATGCACAAACACCCATCAAAGAAACGACGAGCCAGCCCATCACTTTTTTTGGAATGACTTTAAGCATGATTAATTGTCGTTAGGGGCACGCACCAAAATATCTCGGTTGCCATTACTGCCCATCTTAGATACCAAACCGGCGCGTTCCATGTCTTCCAATAGACGTGCCGCACGGTTGTAACCAATTCTGAGATGGCGTTGCACCAAAGAAATAGAGGCCCGTTTATTTTCTAAAATGATTGCGACCGCTTGATCGTACAAAGGATCAGCTTCACCACTCGCTGAAGCTTCACCACCACCAGAATCCATCTCAGCTTGAGGCTCAAGGATAGATTCAATGTAGTTTGGTGGGCCATTCTTATCTTTAAGCCAGGTCACCACACGATGGACTTCATCGTCAGTCACAAATGCACCATGCACACGAACAGGCAAACCGGTGCCCGGCGCCATATACAACATGTCACCCATACCCAATAAACTTTCGGCGCCTTGTTGATCCAAGATGGTGCGACTGTCAATGCGACTGCTGACCTGGAAAGAAATTCGCGTGGGCACGTTGGCCTTAATCAAGCCAGTGATTACATCTACACTTGGACGTTGCGTAGCCAAGACAAGATGAATCCCCGCCGCACGCGCTTTTTGTGCAATGCGGGCAATCAATTCTTCAATCTTCTTACCTACCACCATCATCAGATCAGCCAGCTCATCAATCACAATCACAATCACGGGAGCTTTGTGAAGCGGCTCAGGGTCATCCGGCGTCATACTAAATGGGTTGTATAAATGCTCGTCTTTAGCCTCGGCATCCGCAATCTTTTTATTGAATCCAGCCAAATTACGCACACCAAATTTACTCATCAATTTATAGCGGCGATCCATTTCAATCACGGCCCAATTAAGAGCGTTGTGCGCTTGCTTCATATCCGTCACCACAGGACATAGCAAATGTGGAATGCCTTCATAGACTGACATTTCTAACATTTTGGGGTCCACCATGATGAGGCGCACCTCATCGGCCTTAGCTTTGTAAAGCAAAGACAAAATCATGGAATTAATACCCACAGACTTACCAGAACCGGTGGTACCTGCCACCAAACAATGGGGCATCTTGGCCAAATCAGCGACGACAGGTGCGCCCGCAATGTCTTTACCTAAGGACAGGGTCAATAAAGAAGCACTGTCGTTATATACGCGAGAACTCAAGATTTCAGTCAAATGAACTGCTTGACGGTTGGGGTTGGGCAACTCTAAGCCCATACAAGTTTTGCCAGGAATGGTCTCCACCACTCGCACACTCAAAACACCCAAGGCTCGCGACAAGTCCTTTTGCAAATTAACAATCTGACTGCCCTTGACGCCCATGGCTGGTTCAATCTCGTAACGAGTAATGACTGGCCCCGGGTGTGCGGAAATGACTTTAACCTCAATGTTGAATTCTTTAAGTTTTCGCTCGATCAGTCTAGAAGTGAACTCCAAGGTATCGGCTGAAATTGTTTCCTTTACAGGAGGCACGGGATCTAACAAAGAGAGTGGCGGTAATTCAGAATCAGCGATCTCGGCAAACAAAGGTTGTTGCTTTTCACGCTCGACACGCTCACTCTTCACAACACTTAAAGGAGCCCGATAAATTGGCACAGGGGGCAATTCTTCAATTTTGACGCGCTCTTCTTCAACAATTTCTTCACGCTCCTCGGCTGCCTGCTCACCAATGCGACGATCTTCTTCAGATTCTCTTCTTTGACGCAAACGCATCCATGAGACTTCTAAGAAACGGCCAATTTGCTCAGCCAAGGTCAACCAAGAAAATCTTAAAAACAGAGACATGCCCATGGCCATCAAGACCAGTAAGACCAGGGTCGATCCTGTGAACCCCAAAGCCATCTGTAAGGGGTCACCCAAAAGTTCACCTAAAACACCACCAGGGGGCCTAGGTAAGTTCATGGTCATACTGTGCATGCGTATCGATTCAAGCGCCATACTAGAAGCCATGGTCAAGCCAAAACCCAAGAAACGAGGTAAGAAGGGTTCTGCTTCTAATTCATGACCGGGTAATTTGGCTGCAGTCAGCTCTTGCCATCCACGCACAGCACGTTTGAGCAACAAAATGACCCACCAATAGGCTGAGGCGCCAAAGACATAAAACAAAATATCCGCCAGCCAAGCCCCTAGTCGTCCGCCAATATTAGAAATATTGGCGACTTGATTAGCATGCGACCAAGCAGGATCACTTTTACTGTAGCTAGCTAAGACTGCAAACAAAGCCAAGGTCAAGGCAGTGAATGCAATCCATTTGACCTCTCGAGTGAGTCGGGTCAAACGGGTTTCCGGTCCACCATGGACTGGAGGGGGATTTTGGGAGGATGCAATTCTGGCCATGTTCTCCTGATTGTAATCAACAAGAAACAATCAAAGTCTTATAATTGAAAAATGAGCACAAAAAACATTAAACACGCAAAAGTATTGATCCTAGGTTCCGGTCCTGCCGGTTACACAGCGGCTGTTTACGCAGCCCGCGCCAACCTAGACCCTGTCCTAATCACTGGCATCGCCCAGGGCGGTCAATTGATGACCACCACCGAGGTAGAAAACTGGCCAGCAGACCCTAATGGGGTCCAAGGACCTGAATTAATGCAACGCTTTTTAGAGCATGCTGAGCGTTTTAAAACAGAAATTGTTTTTGACCACATTCATACTGCGGCACTCACTGAGAAACCGATTCGCTTGGAAGGCGATGCAGGTACCTACACATGTGATTCTTTAATCATCGCCACAGGTGCCTCAGCACAATACCTTGGCTTGCCCAGTGAAGAAGCCTTTATGGGTAAAGGTGTTTCTGCTTGTGCCACATGTGATGGTTTCTTTTACCGAAATCAAGATGTGTGCGTGATTGGTGGGGGTAACACTGCTGTTGAAGAAGCTCTTTATTTGGCTGGTATTGCCAATAAAGTCACAGTCATCCACCGTCGCGACAAATTCCGCGCCGAACCGATTTTGATTGACCGTTTGATGGCCAAAGTGGCTGAAGGTAAAGTGGCCATTGAGTGGAATAGCCACTTAGATGAGGTCTTGGGTGACAACACTGGTGTAACCGCTGTTCGCATCGCGAATGCAGCAGGTGTTAAAAAAGATATTCCTCTCAAAGGTGTATTTGTTGCAATTGGCCATAAACCCAATACAGATTTATTTGTGGGGCAATTGGATATGGAAAACGGTTACCTCAAAACCAAAACTGGTTTGGTCGGCAATGCCACCGCTACCAATATCCCCGGAGTTTTTGCAGCGGGCGACGTACAAGATCACATCTATCGTCAAGCCATCACCAGCGCAGGCACGGGCTGCATGGCTGCTTTAGATGCTCAACGCTATTTAGAGACCCTCTAACACCAGAACCTCTAAAACTAAAAGTAGTCATTCGAAAACAATAAAGCCCAGAAAACTCTGGGCTTTATTTGTTTTGGCCTTCTGTTTTTAAGACAGTGTCATTTAAACAGCAGATTCGTTGGTCTCACCTGTTCTGATGCGAATCACTTGCTCGATCGGTGAAACAAAGATTTTTCCGTCGCCAATTTTGCCAGTGTGGGCAGATTTAACAATCGCATCAATCACAGCTTCAACACGGTCATCAGCAACCACGACTTCAACTTTGATTTTTGGCAAGAAATCAACCACGTACTCCGCACCACGGTAGAGCTCAGTATGTCCTTTTTGACGTCCAAAGCCTTTGACTTCGGTCACCGTTAAACCTGTCACACCTAACTCAGCCAAACCCTCACGAACTTCATCTAACTTGAACGGCTTAATGATTGCAGTAATTTGTTTCATCGTTGTCTCCTAAAGCTTCCTTTAGATAATACCTAATTTTTTTGAAGGCTGATCAATCTTAGGCCCTAAATCGATTGGTAATTGGGTATCGCCAATCCCGACCAAAGGCTCGCTGAGTAATTCTGACACCGATTGGAGCTTGGCGACGCTTGTACTCATTGATTTTAATGAGACGCGTTACTTTCTCAACATCGGCTACCGAGAATCCCTTAGCAATAATCGCTTCAATGGATTCATCTTGCTCCATATAAAGACTCAAAATAGCATCCAAGACTTCATACTCTGGCAGGCTGTCCTGGTCTTTTTGATCCGGCCTTAATTCTGCTGAGGGTGCGCGCGTCAGAATTCTCTCTGGAATCACCTTTGAAATTGAATTTCTGTAATGACACAAGCGATAGACCAAGGTCTTTGCAATATCCTTAATCACCGCAAATCCACCCGCCATGTCACCGTATAGAGTGCAATAACCCACCGCCATTTCACTCTTATTGCCTGTTGTTAAAACAATGCGTCCAGATTTATTGGACAGGGCCATCAACAAAGTGCCACGTACACGAGCCTGAATATTTTCTTCTGTGGCATCTACAGGTAAGTCTTGGAATTCTTTCGCTAACGAGAGGTCAAAAGCATCGACCATCGGTGCAATCGTGATTTCATCGTATTGCACCCCTAAATTTTCAGCCATTTGGCGCGCATCAATCCAAGAAATGTCAGCGGTATAGCGAGAGGGCATCATCACTGCTCTCACTTTGTCAGCGCCTAAAGCGTCCACAGCAATCGCCAACACCAAAGCTGAATCAACACCTCCTGATAAACCAATGATGGCTCCCGGAAAACCATTTTTACCTAAGTAATCTTTCACACCCAAGACGAGTGCGTTGTAGACCTGCGCTTCCACAGAGGGTAGCTGAGCGATATCTGTTTTGACAAGGTCAGAGTTGGCAAACTCAACCACGCCAAAGGTCTCTTGAAACTGAGGTAAGCAAGCTACCAATTGACCCGATTTGTTCAGCGCAAAAGAAGCCCCATCAAACACCAACTCATCTTGCCCACCGACCGCGTTCAAATAAATCAAAGGCAATTGAGTTTCCAAAACAATCGCCCGAGCAACATCTTCACGTAGATTCTGCTTCTCTAAATGGTAAGGCGATGCATTCGGTATGACCAGTAACTGCGCCCCATGATGCTTGGCTTGTGCCGCCGGTCCGCTGTGCCAAGCATCCTCGCAAATGATGATACCCACTTTGACACCATCAATATCAAGCACGCAAGGCTCATGCCCAGGCTCAAAATAACGCACCTCATCAAATACTTCATGATTCGGTAATTTTTGCTTGGCATAGGTGGCAATCACCTCGCCACGACATAGAACACTAACCATGTTTTGCAGGCCAACCGAGGTGCGTTGCGGATGCCCCACAATAACTCTTAAATCTGGGTAAATCGCCAAATCCTTGGCCAGTGCTTTTAATTGAACATCGACGGCCTGAATAAAGGCATCTCGCAACAACAAATCTTCTGGTGGATATCCTGTGAGAGATAACTCAGGAGTAATCAATAATTTCGCTTCTTGAGCACTTGCCTGATTGGCCGCTTCTAGAATAAGCTGAGCGTTGCCTGGTAGGTCGCCAAGAACTGGGTTAGATTGAGATAGGGCAATAAAAAACGGAGGCATGGACATCATTATCCCATTGCCTCCGTTTTGAGTCAGTAGACCGACAGGTCTAATTACTTGGTCTTGTTATAGCGCTCAACACTGCTCAAGATTTCTTTGTGAGCAGCTTCAATACCTTCCCAACCTTTTACCTTGACCCACTTACCTTTTTCAAGGTCTTTGTAGTGCTCAAAGAAATGTTGAATTTGTTGAGTTACTAGTGGATTAAGGTCTTCCAATTTTTGGATATTGGAGTACAAAGGCAAAATCTTCTCTGTAGGCACTGCCAATAGCTTAGCATCACCACCAGACTCATCATCCATGTGCAATACACCTAGAGCACGGCAAGTAATCACAACACCTGGTGGAATTGGAAAAGGTGTCAAAACCAATACGTCGGCAGGATCTCCATCTTCAGACAAAGTCTGAGGAATGTAACCATAGTTACATGGGTAATGCATGGCTGTACCCATGAAGCGATCCACAAATACTGCGCCAGACTCTTTGTCCACTTCGTACTTCACTGGGTCAGAATTCATAGGAATTTCAATGATCACATTGAATTGATCTGGGATCTTAGAACCTGGTTGAACGTTATTTAAGCTCATGTTTTCTCCATGCAAAACGATTGAATTGGGACGAATCTTAGCAAAGCAACCCATCAGTTCCCTGACGAATTATTTATGCAGTGCAACAATAAAGGTGAAAGTATGGCATAATCCGTTTTGTAGTATGAAACATCGCCCCCAGCCAGAGTTCTGAATTAGAGAACTGCATGCCTTTTTGTTTGTCTGTTGGTCGATGCCTTAATTGACCAAACCACAGAAAGGACATCCCTTCCAAGGGATGTGCGCCACTATGACTATTAGTTTTAAAGAACTGGGCTTAGCCCAACCCCTCCTTCAGGCCACTGAGGCCCTAGGCTATACACAAGCCACTTCGGTTCAGGAAAAAGTAATTCCTGCAGCCCTATCCGGTGGCGACTGGATGGTGAGCAGCCAGACCGGTAGCGGTAAAACAGCGGCGTTCTTATTGCCTCTTCTTCATCAATTGATGGCCGCCAACCCCAATGGCAAACCCATTCCTGGTCGTGCTGAGCCTCAAGTATTGGTTTTATGCCCAACGCGTGAACTTGCCCAGCAAGTGAGTGCGGATGCTATTAATTTAGTAAAGTTTGCACGCGGTATTCGTATTGCAACCATCATGGGTGGCATGCCTTACGGTAAGCAAATTTCTCAAATCAAAGGTGCCAACCTAGTGGTTGCCACACCCGGTCGTTTGCTTGATTTAAGCAATAGCCGTGCGATTCGTTTGGATAAAGTGAAGTGCTTGATTGTGGACGAAGCAGACCGCATGTTAGATCTTGGCTTCCAAGACGACATCGAAGCCATTCATGAATTGTGCTCAAACCGTGCTCAAACATTGATGTTCTCAGCCACTTTTGCGCCACGCATCATGCAATTGGCTACTAGCCTCATGAACAATCCTGGTCGCATTGAATTAGCCAGCGCACAAGATAAGCATGAAAACATTGCGCAAACTTTGCATTGGGCCGACAGCGTGGCTCACAAACACAAACTATTGAGTCACTGGTTGTCAGATCCAACGATGGAACAAGCGGTTGTTTTCGCAAGCACACAAGTTGACAGCGAAACCATTGCTGATTCATTGCGCGCAGACGGCCACGAAGCAACCGCCTTACACGGCGCCATGCCTCAAGCGGTCCGTAACCGCCGCTTACAGTCATTACGTAAAGGTCAAACACGTATTTTGGTGGCAACGGATGTCGCTGCTCGCGGTATTGATGTTCCAACCATCACACACGTGATCAACTTTGGCTTGCCAATGAAGGCTGAAGATTATGTTCACCGTATCGGCCGTACCGGTCGTGCAGGTCGCAGTGGCGTTGCCATCACATTGGCCGAACACCGTGATCGCTCAAAGATTCGTGCGATTGAGCAATACACCAAGCAACCATTGCAAGCTGAGGTGATTCCGGGCCTTGAGCCACAAGAAAAGTCTCGCAAGCCAGCACATCGTCCAGGTTCCGGTCGTCCCGGCAGATCTTTTGGTGGCAAAGGTGCTAGCAATGCATCCAACCGTCATGGTGAAGGTAAGACTTTTAAACAAAATCACTTTGCCAAACCAAGCGGTCCAAAATTTGCTGGCTCAGGCAAACCATCGTCAGGTCCAAAATTTGGCGGCGGCAAACCATCAGGTCAAAAGCGCTCATTTGCTTAAATGAAAAAACTTCGCCAGTCTTGGGTGAATCTAGATCACGTGGCACTGCATGCAGTGCCACCCATTTGGCAAGACTGGTTAAGTGATGCAAGTTCTTTAACTCAACTGATTGCCAGCAAAACACAATCAAATGTCACTGTTGAAGTTTTAACGGATTGCCTTCAAAACTTACTTCAAGACGAATCGGTCTTATTTAACAAACCCATCTATCGCTGTCGCGTGCGCGAAGTCTATCTTTGCGTCAACGATGTTCCCGTGGTTTTTGCTCGCAGCGTTCTACCCACCACCAGTTCTACGGGAATCAATCGAGAAGTTTTGCAGCTGGGTAGCAAGCCATTAGGTGAAGTTCTTTTTAAAAAAGGCAAAGCGCCCATTGTGTTTCGCCAAATCACTGAAGTTTCAGGGTTGGGCTGGGGGCGAAGAAGTATGTACCAATTAAGAGGTCACCCACTACTCATCAGTGAATTCTTTTTACCCGACTTACTGAATCAAATAAAAGCTGTTTAAATAAACCAATAAAAAATGCCTAAGGTCTTTAACCCTAGGCATTTTTTATTGGTGTTGGTTTGTATTGGCTTGTATTGATTGAATTACAAAATATAACCAACGTGAGCAGCAGCCAAAGCGAACAAAATTGCCAAGCAAGTGGCAGCAGCCAACATCACAATCAAAGTGATGATTTTTTTATTAATGTCGTCTTTACTCTCGGTGTGCCATTCGTTCATTCAAAGCTCCCTGGTTAAAAAATATCCTATGGGGCATATTAT